>JAICRU010000092.1 GCA_025937235.1 Acidimicrobiia bacterium | reverse complement strand
GGCTCTCCCGACCACATCGCCTGAATGATGGTCAGCCCTTCCTCCATCATGTCCGCGCGCACCCGGGCGTCGGTGGGATCGCCAAAGGTGCCAAACTCGATCTCGGGGGGGTACCCGATCCCCACCCCCAGGATCATCCTGTCACCGCCGGTCAGCCGATCCAACGTCACCGCACGGCGCGCCACCTCCCAGGGGCGATGCCGGGGCATGGCTACGACCATCGGGCCGATGGCGATCCTGCTCGTCGCCCGACCGATGGCACCCAGCATCACCCAGGGATCCGCCACCGGCATCCCGTCCGAGACGACGATGTGGTCCCAGACGAAGAAACCGTCCCATCCTGCTTCATCGGCGGCGATGGCGAGGTCGACCGTCACTCCCGGCTCGGCGTACAGTCCGAAGTTCGGGAAGGAGAGGCCGAATCGCACCCCTCCCAGGCTATCTACCCATAGAGATGGCGGGCCCCAAGGCCCGGGCGTTGGGGCCCGCCGGCAACCCCCCGGTTGCTCCAGCCATTCGGTGCCCACGCAGTGATCGGTAACCGGAGAATTCCCGTTTCCAAGTGGACGGACCGGGCACTCAATAGGCGATGAGCAGCCGCGGCCGGCCTCTGCCGACGACGAGGCTCGATTCGTCGAGGTAGGGGAGCGACGAGCGGGGCATGCAGATCAAGAGCCTCACTTCCAATATCGCTGTGACCCAGTACAACGATGTCTGGTCGGCGCTCCTCGAATGGATGACCGAGAACCATCCTGACGACATACCCATCATGTTCTGGGCCGACCTCTCCCATCCGGAGCTGAGCCCCGAGTCACTTGCTCTCTTCCAGCAGTACACCGACGAGTTCGTCGCCGAGGTGGCAGGCTGAGCAGGTCGGGCACGTAGCATCGACTCGTGCCCGACCCGTTCCTCGACGCCGCCATCGACGAGGCCGGGATCGGCCTAGCCGAGGGGGGCATCCCCATCGGCTCGGTGCTAGTTCTCGACGGTGAGATCCTGGGTCGGGGGCACAACCGCCGGGTGCAGAAGGGGAGCCCGATCCTCCACGGTGAGATGGATGCCCTGGAGAACGCCGGCCGCCTGGTGGCCGCCCAGTACCGCCGCTCGGTGATCTATACGACGCTCTCCCCATGCCCCATGTGCACCGGGGCGATCCTCCTCTACGAGATCCCCAAGGTGGTGATCGGCGAGAACCGGACCTTCCTCGGTGCCGAGGACCTGCTGCTCGCGAACGGCGTCGACGTGGTAGTGGTCGACGACCAGCGCTGTGTCGACATGATGACCGCCTTCATCCAGACGAGGCCCGAGTTGTGGAACGAGGACATCGGGGAGACCTGAGAGCGGAGGCGGGGGCATTTGCCCCAGGGTTCGTTGTCCGACCAGGTCTTTGAATCGGGGATCGAGCCCGGGCCGGACCGGCGGGTAGACACGCCCGTCAGGTCTTCTGAGGACTGGCCTCCCCTCGGCCTCATCTTCGATCGACCAACCATGCTCGTGCAGGAACCGGTGGTGATATCCGCAGAGAAGGACCAGATTGCGTAGATCGGTGGTCCCACCGTCCGCCCAGTGTTGGCGGTGGTGGGCGTGGACGAAATGAGTTCTTGGAAGCCTGGCCAAGACACAGACCCCATCCCGGAACCAGAGTTGGCGACGCAGCCAGGCCGGGATGAGCCGGGATCGACGCCCGATTCCCAGCGTTCGCGCATGGTCATAGACGGTGCACTCGACCAATGGATCACAGGACAATCGGCCAGCGGTCTCATTTGCGATCACCGGGCCACCTTCGATCTCAGCCACCCCGGTGGTCTCGGGGTCAGTGGCGAGGGATTCCAGATCGGCATGGACCACGATCTGGGTCGGACCAGTGGTGTTGTCGGCTCCACTGGTGGCACACAGTTCGACCAGACCGTCGGCCATCCGTTGCTGGTAGGGGTCGAACATGCCCGACCCGGAGTTGGGGGGGATCAGATCCGCCCGTCGTCTGATTTCTGCTTCCACGATGCCCATCTCCGCACCAGGCAGATCGGTGGTCATCCGACCTCGGAAACCGTCCAAGGTGCCCTGGATCGACGTCCACCGCTCCCGCCAGGCTTCCAGCTCGTCAGCAGTCGACGGCGGATTGGCCCGACGGGCGGCTCGGTCCAAAGCGGCATTCGACAAACCTGCGCATGCGGCGATCACCGCATCCTCGGTGTCCGGGGTGGCCAGCTTGGAGATCGAATCGACCTGATCGAGAGAGAGCGAGCCCTCGGCGAAGAGTCGGCGCAGGCGGGGCAGATCCCGAGCCGGCGGGCCACCCGAACCAGTTGGGCCGCGGTGGCATGACGCCATCCGAAATGCGCCGACAGCCATTCGGGGAGCGTCCGGGCCCCGTCGGTCAGGAACAGCTGACCCCGGTCTGCCGCCATGATCCACTCACACGTCGCTGCCAAAGCAGCAGCGGACAGACTCAGGAAATGACCGATCCCCTGCTCCACCTGATCGTTGGTGAAACTCTCCCTCTCCATCAATTCTCAACGTATCGGGAGGGTGTGACCCTCTTGGGTCAGAAGACGGTTGGTCCAAAAAAAGTCTGACCCCTACCTCCCTTTCCACGTCGGGTCGCGCTTCTCGAGGAAGGCGAGCAGGCCTTCCGCCGCATCCTCGGTGCCGAGCGCTACCGACTGAGCCTCGCCCTCCCAGGAAAGGGCATCGGCCAGGCTGATCTGGAAGGCGGCTCCGATGGTCTGCTTGGCGAACGCCTGAGCCATCGGGGCACCCAACAGAAAGCTCTCCGCCATCTCAGTCACACGTGACGCGAGCTGGTCGACCGGCACCACCTCGGTCACCAGGCCGATGCGAGCCGCCTCTTCTACCTCGACGATCCGGCCGGAGAGCGCAAGCTCCTTGGCCCGTTGCATCCCAACGATCCGGGGCAGCAACCAGGAGCCACCGAAGTCCACCGTGAGCCCTCTTCTGACGAAGATCTCGGAGAATCGGGCCCGCTCGGTGGCCACCACGACGTCGCACCCCAGCGCCAGGTTCATCCCGGCGCCCACCGCCACGCCGTCGACTGCGGCGATGGTCGGCTTGGTCAGACGGTGGAGGGCCATGGCGGCCGAACCAACCTCTTTCATCCGGACGTGCCGGTCGGCAACTGTCTGGATTCGATCGAGCCGAGCCGGGTCGAGATCGGCGCCGGCACAGAACTCGCCACCGGCGCCGGTGACCACGAGCACCCTCTGCTCGGATCGCTCGTAGTTTTCGAAGGCAGAGCGCAACTCACCCCATCCCTCGAAGGGAATGGCGTTCTTCCGCTCTGGCCGGTCGATGGTCAGCCATCTCACCGGGCCTCGATCGTCCGTGCGCAGCCAGGTCACTGCCGTGACGGTAGACAGACCGGGTCGGGGGTTACCGTTCCGACGATGGGGTTCAACCCGTTTCGCGATCACGAGAAGGACATCACCGACATCGTGGTGATGGTGGTGGCGCTGGTGGCGATCTTGGCGGTCCTGGCGTGGGCGATCTTCTCGGGGTGACCGTTTCCCCGGTGCAGCCGTACGCGGCCCGCAAGACCTATCTGTGCCCAGGCTGCGAGATGACGATCCTGCCCGGGACATTCCACGTGGTCGTGGTGCCCGACGACGAACCGGACTTGCGCCGTCATTGGCACCACGGCTGCTGGCACAAGGAGATGCGACGCCGCTTCGGCTCCCGTATCCCTCGTTCCTGACGGCACCCATCCGGCATTTCCTCCTTGGCGGCTTGGATTCTCCTTGTGCCTGGTTGGCACTTGCAACGGTGCCAGATATGTGCCATAATGGCACTATGAATCTGAATCCGTATACCGAGACGCTGCGGGAGCAACTGGCGATCGCGGCCGAGACCGGGGGTGACGAAGCGCGGGCTCTCGCCGATCGCCTCACCGCCCCGCTGGAGTCGGCTAGCCGATTGGTGCTGCTCGAGGTGCTGTCGGCAGCTGCCGACGAGATCACCCGCGAGATGGCTCCGAGTGCAGTCGAGGTCCGTCTTCGGGGAGGAGAGCCCGAGTTTGTGGTCATTTCCTCCCCAGCCGACGAGATGTTCGACCATGTGCCGACCAGAGTTGCGCCTCCGATCGAGCGGGCCACCGAAGACGATGGCGGGACCTCTCGCCTCAATCTGCGTCTGCCTGAAGGCTTGAAGGCTCGGATCGAGGAGGCAGCGAGGAACGAGGGGCTCTCCTTGAATGCTTGGCTGGTGCGGGCGGCGACCTCTGCCCTCACCACCGGCCAGCACCCCTCTCGCCGCACCCCGTCCGGCGGCGATCGATACACGGGATGGCTCCGCTGATGCGCCAGTTCGAGACGCCCGAACCGACCCCGGTGACGATCGAGATCCCGGTCGGGACGGTCCATCTGATTGCAGGCGATCGTGAGGACACCGTCGTCACCGTCAATCCGACGGATTGGACCAGGTCGGTCGACGTCGAGGCAGCCGAGAAGACGATCGTCGACTACGACAACGGCGCGCTACTGGTCAGGGGGCAAAAGCCCCGCGGCTTCAGATACGTGGGTTGGGGCAAGGCGGGGTCGGTGGACGTGACCATCGAACTGCCATCCGGCTCGCCGGTGCGGGGCGACGCGGGGGTGGGCGACTTCCGGGCCGATGGCCGTCTCGGTGATACCTACATAAGAAGCGGAGTCGGCGACGTCCGACTCGATGAGACCGGGAATGTCGATGTGGTCAGTGGCCTCGGGAGCTTCACCCTCAACCGGGCTGCGGGCCGGGCCCGGGTGGTCACGGCCGGGGAGATGCGTCTCGGCTCGATCGACGGGGACCTCGACCTGAAGAACCAGAACGGTAAGACCTGGATCGGCGAGGTCACCGGGGCGGCTCGAGTCAAGTCGGACAACGGGGACATCTCCGTAGACCGGGCTCACAGCACGCTGACCGTCAAGACGGCCAATGGCGACATCCAGATCGGTGCCTTGGAGACCGGTGCGGTCGACCTCAAGACCGCGGCGGGACACCTGGACATCGGCATAAGTGAGGGCACCGCAGCCTGGGTCGACGCCAGCACCCAGTTCGGCCGCGTACTGAACCTGATGGGAGAGGCGGCCGCCCCCGATGCCGCCGAAGGAAAGGTGGAAGTCCATGCCCGGACCGCCTTCGGTGACATCTCCATCCGCCGCTCCCGATCGAAGAACTGAAAGGACCTGACATGGATGAGACCTATGCAATCGAGGTGACGCATCTGGCGAAGGGGTACAAGGAAGTGCCTGTGCTCGTCGACGTGTCGTTCACAGTGAGACGGGGCACCGTCTTCGCACTCCTCGGGGCCAACGGGTCGGGCAAGACGACCACGATCAACATACTGACCACATTGATCAAGGCCGACGGGGGCACGGCGACCGTCGGCGGGTTCGACGTGACGACCGAACCGGCGAGGGTACGTGAGGTGATCAGTGTCACCGGGCAGTCCTCCGCCGTCGACTACATCCTCACTGCCCGCGAGAACCTGGTGCTGATGGGCGAGCTACGCCACGTTGCCGACCCCCAAGGGGTCGCCGCAGCGTTACTCGACAAGTTCGACCTCGAGGATGCGGCGGACCGTCGTCTGCTCACCTTCTCGGGCGGGATGCGTCGTCGTCTGGACATCGCCATGAGCCTGGTGGGCGAGGCACCCATCGTCTTCTTCGACGAGCCGACGACCGGGCTCGACCCGCACAGTCGCAACGACATGTGGGAGACCATCCGGGAGCTGGCCGGAAAGGGGACCACCATATTCCTCACCACCCAATACCTGGAGGAGGCCGACCGTCTCGCCGACCAGATCGCCATCCTCCACGGTGGCAGAGTCGTGGCCGGGGGGACACCGGCAGAGCTGAAGACCATGGTGCCAAGCGGGCTGGTCGAGTTGGACTTCGCCGAAGACAACGATTTGGCAGCCGCCCAAACGGCGCTGACAAACGGGCATGAGCTGAGTCGGGTGGATTCGAAGCTGGTCGTCGCCAGCGATGGCTCGGTGGCCGACATGGCGGACATGTTCATCCGGCTCAACAACGCCGGCCTGGAGCCAACCAGGTTCATCGCGAAGGAACCAACTCTCGATGACGTCTTCTTCAAGATCCTCGGAGAAGACAAGGAGGAAACTCATGCGAACTCTCACTGACACCTGGACGATGGCCAAGCGAAGCCTCCGGCACACAACCCGCAGCATGGACACCATCATCACCGTTGTCCTGATGCCGATCGCGCTGATGCTTCTCTTCGTATATGTGTTCGGCGGCGCCCTCGGAGCGCAGACCTCGGTGGATTACATCGACTTCCTGACCCCAGGTGTCGTCATCATGACCGTGATCAGCGGGATCTCCTACGCCGCCTTTCGGCTCGCCATGGACATGCAGAAGGGGATCATCAGTCGCTTCCGGACGATGCCGGTGAAACCTTCGTCGGTACTGAGCGGGCAAGCCATGTCATCAACGGTGTCCAACGCGCTCTCCTGCCTCTTGGTGGTCATCGTGGCGTTATTGATCGGGTTTCGCCCGGTCCCCGACGCCGGCGCCTGGCTGCTGGCCGCGGGCCTGGTGCTCCTGTTCATACTGGCCACCACCTGGCTGGCGATGTTCTTCGGGCTGCTCGCCAGGACCGTGGAAGGCGCAGGGGCCTTCAGCTACATCCTGTTCCTGTTGATCTTCATCAGCCCTTCGTTCGTGCCGACCGACTCGATGGCGCCGTGGCTGCAGAGCTTCGCGGAGAACCAGCCGCTGACACCGATTGTGGACACGATTCGCTCCCTGCTCACCGATGGAGCGCCCGGTCCGCGCTTTTGGGTGGCCGTGGCCTGGGCGGTGGGCATCCTCGTGGTCTGCTACACACTGGCTCTGGTTGCATATCGGCGAAGTGACCCGCCCCAGGCAGTGGCGTAGCCCGTCACCCCATTCGGCGCGGCGACGGGGCACCTAGGGCCCAATGGTCAGGCATCGCGCCGACGTAGCCCCCACCAGGTGACGACCAGGCCCAGCACCGTCCAGCCCAGGACGATCGCCACAGCGTGGGGCAACGACAGGTCGCCGCCCGGCACCAAGGCCCCGAACCCACCTGGGATGTCGATCTGGAACAGGGCATTGGTCGCAGCCGAGAGCGACACATTCTCCCAGGGGCCCCAGAGGCCAAGGATCGGATCGACGAAGTAGAGCGCCAGGGCCGCGCCAATGGCGGGCCCGACCGAGCGGAGCATCGCGACGGCCCCGAGGCCGATCGCGGTCCAGGCGAGCTCGATGAGGGCCAGCTTCCAGACCAGCGCCAACCACTCCGTGATGGTGGGCCCGCCCGCCCCCGGCACGGCGAGTGCCGTCACCAGCGCCCAGCCGACGACGCCGGCCGCGATGGCCAAGAAAGACGCCGTCGCCAGGACGTTGAATCTGGCCGAGACCTGGGCCGTCCGGCGCGGGTCTCTAGTCAGGGCGGTGGCCCACACCGTGCTCCCGAACTCGCTGCCCAGCATCACCACTGCCAGGATGAGTGGGAACCAGGTCTGCCCCGCAACCTGTTGCGCCCCGAAGACGTAGGCCTCTGGTTTCTCGAGCACTGGCACGCCTTCGGCGAACTCGGGGGCGATCTGCGGGAACACGAGTAGGAAGAAGGCAAGAAGCCCGACCAGCGCGGCCAGGATCAGTACCATCGTGTAGTACAGCCGTCGCCTGCTCAGCTTCAGATACTCGGCGTGGAGAAGGCTCATCCCTCGTCATCCCCTGTAATGCCGAGGAACACGGATTCCAGGGTTGAGCGTGCCGGCCCCACCTCGCTCGGATAGATCCCGGACTCGGCCAGCACCCGCACCACCCGGCTCCCGTCCTCTTCGTCCACGATCAACGCCGTGCCATCCAGGCGGACGTCCATAGCGGCGTTAGCCAGAGCGGTCGTGGCCTCGTCGGCCAACCGGGTCACCACGCGGGTGGCTGCGCCCGAGAGAAGATCTTCGAGCGGCCCCTGGGTCACCAGCCTGCCGTGGTTGAGCACGATTACGTAATCGGCCAGCGCTTCGATATCGGCGAGGTCGTGACTCGACACCACCACTGTGCGCCCGCTGTCGGCCAGGTCCCTGAGCCGCGCTCGGAAAGCCATCTGGCCGGCCGGGTCCAGCCCGTCCAATGGCTCGTCGAGCAGGAGCAACTGCGGATCGCCGACCAGGGCCGCCGCCAGACCCAGCCTCTGACGCATCCCTTTGGAGTACTCGTCGAGCTTGCGTCCCGCATCGGCTTGCAGGCCGACGAACTCGAGTAGCTCTTCAATGCGCTCGTGGCCGAACCCGAGCTGATCTGCGGCCACCGTCATGTTCACACGCCCCGTGAGGGCCCGGATAGTCCCCGGCTCCTCGACTATGGCACCCAGCTCCTTGGTCACTTCGGCGAGACGAGCGGGGATCTCCCGACCGAGGATCCGGATGTGGCCGCTGTCGGTCCTGGTCAGGCCGAGCAGCGATCGGAACAAGGTCGTCTTGCCCGCTCCGTTCGGTCCGAGCAAGCCGGTGATGGCGCCCGACGGCACCGCACAGTCGAGCCCGTCGAGGGCGGTGGTGCGCTTGTAACGTTTGACGAGGGCGTCGACCTCGATCGCCGGCTGATCCAGGTTCACGGCCTGATGGGGTCAACTGTCATGGGCTGGGCAGTCAACCACAGCCGGGGACCCAGTGAACCAGCACTTCGTCGACACCGATTCTCACCCCGACGAAATCGACGCGGGACCCCCGAGCTGCGCCGGCGAGTTGTCTGACGCGGCGGCGCTTCGAGGGGCCGACTGCATCGATCGGGTCGCCATACCGGGTGACCGTCCGAACCTCGACCACGACTCTCGCCCCCCGATCGAGGGCGATGAGGTCGAGCTCGCCTCCGCCGATGCCGACGTTTCGGGCAACGACCTGGAGCCCATGGCGAGTGAGGAACCGTGCCGCGATCGTCTCGCCGAGCGCCCCAACCCGGGCCCGATCGGTCAGATCGAGATCTCTTGCTGCTCCAGCTCCTCGACGTTGACGTCGCGGAATGTCAGCACCTTCACGTGCTCCAGGAATCTCGCCGGCCGGAACATGTCCCACACCCATGCGTCCTTCATCTCGACTTCGAAGAACACTGACCCGTTGGCCTCACGCACCTGGAGGTCGACGTGGTTGGCCAGATAGAACCTGCGCTCGGTTTCCACCACGTACCGGAACATCGGGAGGACGTCGTGGTACTCCTTGTAGATCTTGAGCTCAACCTCGGATTCGTACCGTTCCAGGTCCTCTTCCATGTTCTCCTCTTGACACGCGCCGACACTGCGATCATATGCATAAACCGTGGCTTAACGGCTGACAATCGGGTGGGAGGTTCTCTAGAGACCACCGATGTGTGAGGGCGGCCAAATCGTCACGAACGCCTCCCCGATCAGGTCGTCGAGGGGTATTGACCCGAATCTCCGGCTGTCGAATGAAGCGTTGCGATTGTCACCCATGACGAACACCTCGTCCGGGCCGACCGTGATCGGCGGCTCGTCAGGCATGAATACCTCGGGCAGATACGTCTCGTCCAGTGGGACGCCGTCGACCACCACCCGGTTGCCTAGAACCTCGACCGTCTCGCCCGGCAGACCGATCACTCTCTTGATCAGATCGTCGTGACCGCGGGTGCGAATGCCCACCGCCTCGAGGACCGATCGGATCACGGCTTCCGGGACCGACTCCTCCATCTCTCCCTCGCGCGGGTCCCTGAACACGACTACGTCGCCACGCTGCGGCTCACCCCATTGGTAGGCGAGCTTGTTCACCATCACCCGATCGTTGACCTCGATGGTCGGCAACATCGACTCGGACGGGATCCAGAACGGCTGGATCAGGAAGGTCTTGATCACGACCGCGATGGCAAGCGCGGTGAGCAGAAGACCCGGGAGCTCGGCGAGAAACGACCGTGGCCGGGAGCGCTTCTCCGGGACCGCCTGTTCGTCGACCGAGTCCGTGTGCTGAGGGATCAGTCCCGCAGCTCCTTGATCCGGGCCGACTTCCCGACCCGATCGCGCAGGTAGTAGAGCTTGGAGCGGCGCACGTCGCCACGCCTCACCACTTCGATTCGGGAGATGATGGGTGCATGGACCGGGAAGACCCGCTCGACCCCGACCCCGAAGCTCAGCTTACGCACCGTGAATGAGGCCTTGACGCCGGCGCCGTTGCGGGCGATGACCAGGCCTTCGAAGATCTGGACGCGCTCCCTGCCGCCTTCGACCACCCTGACGTGGACCTTGACCGTGTCACCGGCTCGAAAATCGGGGATGTCGTCGCGGACATGCGCGCTCTCAACTACGTGAAGATCGTTCATGGAGGACTCCTAGAGGCGCCGGGGAGAACTGCTAGCCCAGGCGGCAGAAGTGTATCAGGTCTCCGAACTCACGCCATCTGCCAGAAGATCGGGGCGGCGCTCCCTGGTCCTCTCCTCACGCTGCCGCTTCCGCCATTCCTCGATGAGGGCGTGGTTGCCGGAGAGGAGGACCTCGGGGACCTCCCAACCCCTGAAATCGGCGGGACGGGTATACACCGGCTCCTCGAGAAGCCCGTCGCGAAACGACTCGCTGTGGACCGAGCCCGGGTTACCCACCGCCCCGGGAAGCAGCCGGGCTATGCCCTCGATGGACAGTGCGGCAGCCACCTCTCCCCCGGCGATTACGAAATCGCCCACCGAGACCTCCTCATCGATCAGATGGTCCGCCACCCGCTGATCGACGCCCTCGAACCTGCCACAGACAAGAGTGAGATCGGGCAGCATCGCCCAACGGTCGAAAGTCGCCTGTGTCATCCGGGCGCCGACCGGGGCGAACAGCACGCGATGGGTCGTCTCGAATGGGTCCAGTGCGGCGGCGAGAGGCTCGATCATCATCACCATGCCCGGGCCTCCGCCAAAGGGAGCGTCATCCAGTTGGTGATGCTTGCCCAGGCCGTATCGGCGCAGGTCGACGAGGGTCACCTGGAGGATCCCCGCCTCGATCCCACGAGCCACGATGGAGACTCCGAGCGGCCCATCGAAGAACCCGGGGAACATGGTGATGACGTTTAT
>JAICRU010000103.1 GCA_025937235.1 Acidimicrobiia bacterium | reverse complement strand
TCGTCGAACCGATGCTCACCACGGGTGGTCGCGACCGTGGGGACATACTCGGAGAAGGTGCGCCAGAAGCGCTCGGACAGAGCGTCGAGATCGGCTGCGTGGGACATGGGATGACCGTACCGCAAAAAAGGGCATGCCAACCCGGCCGCAATCGTGGAGAGATGGAAGCCCGATACGGCACCTGATTCGTCGCGGTGTCGGAGCAGGAGACCTTCCACTTCGCGGCTCGAAGCTTCCCGGTGGTGGGTCTGGAGCGACGCTCCGAGCCCACGCTGGGTCGGAGAGCCGGGCGCCGAATGAAAGTCGGGTGGGGCGAGCCGCCCGTTGACCCGAGCCTGATCCTCCCAGTTCAGCGGAGCAGACGGTGCTCCATGGCGTAGAGGGCTGCCCCGGCACGGGTCGACACATCGATCTTGGCGTAGATGTTCTCCACGTGGCGGCCCACTGTCTTCGTCGAGATGAACAGCTCGTCGCCGACCTGACGGTTGGTCCGTCCCTTTGCGATGAGACACAAAACCTCCACCTCCCTGTCGGTGAGACCCCCGGGATTGCCTTCCCTGGGCAGCTTTTCCTCGGCTCCGGCGGCTTCCAAGACCCGTGCTGCGGCTTCTCCGTCGAGCCGCCCCTCCGCCACCTCCGTCTTGATCACTTGGGCTGCCTCATCCAGCCCCATGGCTCCCCGGTGGGGCCGATCGGACGTGAGCGCCGCCATTACATCGGACGCAGCAAGGAATCGGGCCAGTGCCGTGATTTGCTCGTGGGCCAGACGTCGGTGGTATCCGGATCCATCGGCGCGCTCGTGGTGGCTCGAGGCAAGCTCGCTCAGGCCGGCGAGGGACTCACACCGGCTCAGCACACGGTCGGTCAGATATGGGTGGAGCCGCACCTCCTCCCATTCCGCGGTCGCAAGAGGCCCCGGCTTGTCCCAGATGCCGCTGGGCACCCCCACCCGACCCAGGTCGTGGACCAGGCCCGCTCGACGCAGGCTCCGGCGGTCGGAATCATCGAGACCGGCAGAGCGGGCGGCCGTCTCGGCCAACTCAGCGACGCGTGGTGAGTGGCCCCGGGTCCACGGCGACTTGAGGTCGACGTAGTCGGCGACCGCCTCCAGGGCACGATCGATGTCCTCCACCTGCTTCGAGGGCCTGGGCTCGGCCTCCATCACGTCGGCCCATTCTGCTTCCCGATACTCCGGCCGGATGCGATCGATCACATCGACAACGTCGGGGTCGTAAGCGCTCCCTCGGCGCGCTTGGAGGATCTCGTGTGGGTCCTGCCCGCTCCTGGCGAACAGATCGGTGTCCCGGGCGACCACTGCAATCCGGGTCTCCAATGGGATGTCCTCACCTTCGAGCCCGGCCGGCTCGCCACTGCCGTCCCATCGTTCGTACGCATGGTCGAGGGCAGCGATCACCTCGTGGTCGAGACCGAGACGTCGGGCCAGCATGGCGCCTACCTCGCAATGGGCCGCCAGACCGCCGGAGTCCGAGACCGGATTCACCACCGCCGCCGCGATGAGACGAGCTCGACGGTGGATCGGCTGTCCGGCGCCCACCGCCCCGACCATTGCCCGTAGAGCCTCGGTGGTGTTCCCCAAGTGCGCCGGGGCGAAGGCCCGCATGAAGGCCAGCTCATCACCCCCGGCCATCCTCGCCGTGTCGCTTGCGTCCGAGGTACATCCGAGGAAGCGGATCAGTGCCACCTGTTGGACGTGGCGGATCTGTTCTGGGTGACAACCCAGCTCATTCGCCACCGCCACCGCGAGGAGGCTGGTGCTGAGCCCGTGTCCGAGGGGTTGGCCAGTTCCCAAGTCTGTGGCCAGGGACAACGATGCGAGCAGCTCCGTGACCGGGAGCCTCGCATCGGCGGGAGCCATTCGCCGACACTACCTCGGGGTGGTTGGGGTCAGCTCGTGTCGAGAGCTGGGCGCTGGGGCTCGAGGCTCCTCGCCGCAGCCGGACCACGAGATTCCGGTGACAGCGCTCCGAGCCAGGCGCCGCCCATCACCACGAGTGCGCCGATCACGCCGTGAGGCGTCATCCGCTCATCGAGAAGCAAGGCTCCGAGGGCCATGGTCACCAACGGAAAGAGGACGAACATGTAGGAGGTCGCCGAAGCCGTCCAACGTCGCACCACCAGGAGCACGATCGCGAACAGCCCGGCCGATCCGAGCAACACCAGATAGACCAGAGACCACCTGACCCCCGGCTGTTGGGGGATCAGCCACCGCTCACCGGTGATGGCAGAGAGGCCGAGCAGGCTGATCGCCCCCGTGGTGAGGGAGATGGCATTGGTGACGGCCGGATGGTTGGCGGAGATCGTCTTGCCCACTATGACGCTCTGGCCTACGCATAGCGTCGCGGCGAGCAGTGCGAGGATGGCGCCGATCGGGAGTGCGACACCACCTTCCCCCAGCACCATCCAGGCGATACCGGCCACTGCGAGGACAGACCCGGCCACGGCTCGTCGTGTGATGCGCTCCAGCCCTTGTGCCGATGCCAGGAGGAGTGTGATGAGGGGAACGAGAGCAAGGACGACGGTGGCTGCGCCCGCAGTGACCCTGACCAGTGCCCAGTACATCAGGGCGTAGAACAGCGAGATGCCCAGCATCCCGTACCCGATGGTTATCGCCAGCTGTTTGCCTCGCGGCCAGGAGAGCCGCAGCACGAGGGCGATGATCAGAAAGAGGAGGCCGGCCAGGCTGAACCGAAGCCCGGCCCCCCAGAACGGGTCGAGCTCCCGATTGCTCAAACGGACTGCCAGGAAGTTGCTTCCCCCGAGAGTGACGGCGACTGCGAACAGGGCTGTCGTGCTGCCGGTGCGGGTCATGGAGCTCATGTGGCGATCGTGCCTGCCCGCCACCCGCCCCACAATCGGGTGAATACCCCATTTGGGGGTAGATCAGTCGTCCAGACCCGGGTCGGTCGAGTGGAGCCGTTCGAGGCTCTCCAGATAGGCAGCCGCCGCTGCGGCGTTGTGCCTACGCCAAAGCTCGAGGTTGTCGATCGGGGAGGAGGCGGCGTCGAGGGCGGCAAGGGTCGGAGCGAGGGCTTCCCGCTGTCTCCTGACGAGTGGCAGGGGTGATCGGCCCAGGACCTCGTGCAGTGCGAGCTTGAGCTGGAACTCGATTCGCATGTCGCGGATATGGCCGACCGGGCGCCCCAGCCACCGGTTGAGGTGCTTCCTACCCAGTGGCGTCACACGATGTATCACCCTGTCGGGGCCGGCGGTCCCTGGTTCGGTATGGCCCGGTTCGACAAGACCCGCCGCGACCAGTCGGTCCAGGGCGCGATACACCAACGGCCTCCGGACCGTGATGATGCGGCCGATCTCGGTGCCCGGCTCGAGTGCCTTCGAGATGGCAAACCCGTGGGCCGGACCGGCGACAAGCAAGCCGAGGACGGCGTGTTCGGACACCGACGGCTGAAAGCCCTCCATGCGCCGGGATCAGGGTAGGTGATCTCCAAGCCCTCTTTAGTCTCCTTGTTACTATCGGTAGTCACAACGTGACTAAGAAGCTATCTCTGTGGTTGACGATGATTCTCATCTCGCTCGCTTCTGTCGCCTGCAACGGCGGGCGCGATGATGTGGCCTCGGCGAGTGACTTCCAGGGTGATCTGTTGGTGTCTGCCGCGGCGTCGTTGACCGACGCCTTCAGTGAGATCGAGTCAGGCTTCGAGGAGGCCTATCCCGACGTGGACGTAATCCTCAACCTGGCAGCGAGCTCCGCGCTCCGCGAACAGATTCTCGAAGGTGCTCCGGCGGACGTCTTCGCCGCGGCGAACATCTCGAACATGGAGCAGGTGGCCGATGCGGGCGAGGTGACCGGCGAAGCCGAGATCTTCGCCACCAACCTGCTTCAGATCGCGGTCCCGGCCGGTAATGAAGCGGGAGTGACCGGCCTGGACGACTTCGCCAATGAGGACCTGCTGATTGGCCTGTGCGCCGAGGACGTGCCATGCGGTGAGTTTGGCCGTGAGGCATTGGCCAGCGCGGGGGTGACGCCGGCGATCGACACCGACGAGCCTGACGTGCGCGCACTACTCACCAAGATCGAGGTTGGTGAGCTCGATGCGGCGATCACCTACGTGACCGACGTGATGTCCGCGGGTGGGGCCGTCGAGGGAGTCAACATCCCGGTGGAGGACAACGTCGTAGCCGAATATCCAATCGCGACATTGGCCGGCGCTCGCAACCCAGAGGCAGCGTCCGCGTTCGTGGAATTCGTGCTTTCGGACCAGGGTCAGGCGATCCTGAGCGCTCATGGGTTCTCGTCGCCTGACCATTGAGCGGCGAGCCGTGGAGCGAGCTCGTCGGCCGCCGGTGTTGCTGATCGTCCTCGCTGGCATTGGCTTTGCCGTCTTCGCCGTGCCCTTCATCGGGCTGATCAGCCGGGTCCCCTGGACGGACCTTCCCGAGTTGCTGGCCAGCGATCTGGTCATCGATGCCCTGCGGCTGTCGATGGTGACCTCGCTGGCGGCCACACTGGTCGCAGTCCTCATCGGTGTCCCGCTGGCATGGGTCTTGGCCCGCCTGGAGTTTCCTGGCCGTTCCTTGGTTCGCGGGCTGGTGACCCTGCCTCTGGTCCTGCCGCCGGTGGTGGGTGGGGCAGCCCTCCTCTTCGCCCTCGGGCGCCGCGGGCTGATCGGAGAGCCGCTCAATCAGGCGACCGGCCTGCTGCTTCCCTTCTCCACCTCCGGTGTGGTCTTGGCCAACACCTTCGTGGCCATGCCGTTTCTCGTGATCACGGTGGAAGGTGCCTTGCGCAACCTCGACCACCGGTACGAAGGGGCGGCCTCGAGCCTGGGCGCCGGGCAGTGGACCGTGCTGCGCCGGGTCACGTTGCCGATGATCGGCCCCTCGCTGGTCGCCGGGTTGGTTCTCACCTGGGCCCGGGCGCTCGGGGAGTTCGGCGCGACCATCACCTTCGCCGGAAACCTCCAAGGGCGGACCCAGACTCTGCCCCTGGCGGTCTTCGTCGCATTGGAGAGTGATCGTGACGTTGCCGTTGCACTGAGCCTCGTGATGGTGGTGGTTTCACTTGCGGTGCTACTCGTCCTTCGGGAGAGATGGTGGAAGGCCCTGTAGGGGAGGGGCTCGAGGCGCGATTCGGGCTGCACCGGGGTGACGATTTTCGACTCGAGCTCGACCTGGCCATCTCCCCGGGACGGACGGTCGCCTTGCTGGGTCCCAATGGGGCGGGCAAATCGACAGCCGTGGCGGCTATCGCCGGTCTCCTCCAGGTCGAATGGGGCCGGATCGGCTTGGCCGGTATCACCCTGGACGATCCGGATGCGGGCATCTACCTACCACCCGAATCGCGCAAGGTGGGTGTCGTGTTCCAGGACTATCTGCTCTTCCCCCATCTCAGCGTGGTGGAGAATGTCGCTTTCGGTCTCCGGAGCAGGGGGATGTCGCGATCCGATTCCCTGGCTCGGGCCGCCGATTGGCTGACCCGACTCGACCTGACCGGTCTGGAGAAGCGAAAACCAGGCCGGCTGTCTGGAGGACAGGCACAGCGGGTGGCACTGGCAAGGGCCCTCGTCACCGAGCCCGATCTCTTGTTGCTCGACGAGCCGCTCTCCGCCTTGGACGTGACCACCCGGGGCGAGCTGCGACGTGTCCTGGATCGGCATCTCGAAGACTTCCCGGGCCCCCGTTTGGTGATCACCCACGACCCGGTCGAGGCTTTCCTCCTTGCCGATGAGGTGCACATCCTCGAGGAGGGAGTCGTCACCCAGTGGGGAACCCCCGACGAGATCCGGCTCAGACCGAGGACGTCCTACGCGGCCGATCTCGCCGGATCGAATCTCCTGTTCGGTCGTGCTTCTGCCGGTCTGGCGCTGGTCGGTTCACACCACATACATCTGGCGGAGCACGATATCGATGGCGATGTTCTGCTGACGATCCGACCTTCGGCCATCTCATTACATCGGAGACCGCCCGAGGGGAGCCCGCGTAACATGTGGGAGACGAGCATCGAGTTGATCGAGGACCTGGGTGAGCGAACTCGCGTCCGCACCGGGGCGCCCCTCCCCCTCACGGCCGAGGTCACGGCCGAGGCCTCTTCGACGCTCTGCCTCGCCGAGGGTGAGCGGATCTGGCTGGCGATCAAGGCAACCGAGATCGGGGTCGAACCCGAAGACGGTCGATCCTCGTCCGGCTAGGTTGGAGTAGTCGTTTTCCGACAGGAGGGCCGCCATGGCCGAGAAACAACGGATCAGTTATGTGCCATTGGAGGACATGACCCCCGAGATGCGGGCCGAGATGGAGCGATGCGCCCGGGAAGGGACGCCCAGACCGGAGAGCTCGGCGATCAGGGCCCATGTGCCGGCCGCCTTCTGGTTCTTCGCCGAGAGCTGGCAGAACCTGTTCCGTGATGGAGTCGTAGACCACGACATCAAGGAGCTGTGTCGGGTCTACATCTCGAGATCAGTCAAATGCGAGTACTGCGGCAACCAGCGCTCGGAGAAAGGCAGGGCTCTCGGACTGGTGGAGGGCCAGTACGACGACCTCCTCAACTTCGAGACCGCCGCCGTCTACGACGATCGGCAGAAGGCGGCCCTTGCCTATGCCGAGGCCATTGCATGGCACCTGGATACCGACGACGACTTCTGGGCGCGGATGTACCGCCACTTCTCCGAGCCGGAGCTGGTCGAGCTCGGCTGTTTCATCGGGCTCACTTTCGGTCAGCAGAGCTGGCTGCGCATGCTCAACATCGACCATCACGAAGTGATGGCGGGCAGCGACGCGTCCATGGCGCCGGGGTTCGAGAGCGCCGAGGCACTCGAGAAGAGCAAGTCGGCCGAGGGTTACTGGGCCAGGGTCTGACCGCCGCTTTGCTCAGGCCGCCGGGCCCAGGTCATGTCGGGTTACTGGGCGAGGAGCTTGGCCTTCTGCGCCTCGAACTCGGCGTCGGTGAGGATTCCGGCCTCCTTCAACGACGCAAGCTCTTTCAACTGGGATACGACGTCGCCGCCCGCCGGGGCAGCCGGTGGAGGTGGGGGTGCCTGCTGATAGGCCTGTTGTTGAGCGTAGGCCTGCTGCTGTTGGTAGGCCTCGGCGTCGGCCTGATTCGCCCAACGCTCGTTCTGGCGCCGGGCCACCCTGCCGGACACAGCCGTGGCGGTGCCGGCGACCACCGCGGTGCGGGCCATTCCTCTCACTAGTCCCATGGTCCAAACCTCCTAGTTGGCCTCGGCGGCTTCTAGCTCGTCGAGGGTTGAGATCAATTCGTTGATCGGAATACGGCCATAAGAGATGAGCCGGGCCCCGCTCTTGCGCAGCTCGGTCGCGAACGGCGCAGCCCACGTGTTCTCGTAGACCATTATCGCCGCCGCGGTGCCTGGCTCCATGATGGCCCCGGCCTGCTGCTGGTCCTCCTCGTCCAGCAGACCCGAGGCCGCCCCCTGGAAGACTGCGAGGTCGGGGTTGCCGTCCAGGTCGAAGTCGCCCAGTTCCATGGCCAGCACGTTGCCGTCGTCGTCCTTCTGGACGAATGCGAGGTCGAGGATCCTGATCAACCCCCGATCGACCAGGTCGACCAAATAAGGAAAGGCCTCTCCCGTGGGGGGTGAGCCTGCCGGCCATTCGACCACGAAGTAGTCGACGGGCCCGACTTCTAATTCTTCACGGTTGGTCATCTGCACCTCTTTGTTCGTCGCACCCAATGTTGCGCACATTAGAGGGATGGCCATCCCCCCGAAAGGGTGAACCCCTGTGAGTCTGCCCCCGCCTCAGCAAGTCAGCTCGGGCGAGAAATGATCGTCGTCTCGGCACAATTCCCCTCCCTGCGCCCGGAGTCAATTGGATGGAGCTGTCGGGGCTGGTGGATTGCCACCTCGACGAGTTGATCGATTTGGAGAGCCCAGACCGTCAAGACGGGGGCGAAGGGCTGCTGGTGGTCATGCCGGAGCCAGAAGCAACGGCGCTGAGAGCTACCGGACGGGGGCTCAGGTATCGCCGTCGGGTGCGAAGATCCCCAAGAGCCAAGAGGCGATTGAGAGCACGATCGCCCCGAGGAACGTCGCCCAGAAGAACCCAGTAGAGGCAAAGCCGAGGTCCCACACCCCCGACAGCCACACCACCAATTGGAGCACCAAAGCGTTCACCACGACCAAGAACAGGCCCAGCGTGACGAGGATTATCGGGAGGCTGAGCAGCCTCAGGATCGGCTTCACGATGAAGTTGGCCAAGCCCAGGATCACCACCACGATCACGTACTGCCACCAGGTTCCGGTGAAGGTGAGGCCGTCGATGATCCATATGGCGATGCCCAAGGCCCCCGCCGTAACTGCCAGATTGAGGATGATGCCCATCCAATGAAGCTATCAGGCTGGGTCGGAGGGTGACGCCACTTCCGATCAGCGCAACCGAGATTCGGAGAAGGCCGTCGTGCTACTATTCACTCTGGCGGCTTGCCCGTCGAAAAACCCTTGTCACACAAGGAAGAGTTGCGCCCGTAGCTCAATTGGATAGAGCGTCTGACTACGGATCAGGAGGTTGGGTGTTCGAGTCGCCCCGGGCGCGCTACATGAAACCGCCTGATGAGGTGGCTGTATCGGCATTC
>JAICRU010000001.1 GCA_025937235.1 Acidimicrobiia bacterium | reverse complement strand
GCATTCTCGATGCACGGCGCCCCCCATCGTGACGTACTGCATGGGTAATGCGCCAGAATCGGATGATGCCCACCCGTTGGCACGACGAAGATCCCGGCCTGCCGATCGCCTTCGGGCAATGTTCCAATGGCGAATCCGAGCCGGAACGGATCACACCCGCACGACGTGAGATGGAGCGAACCGCCCGGGCCGAGATGAGCCGTTCTTCCCTACCGGTCCACGTCCCCCATCACCGGGTCGAGTGAGGCGATGGTGGCGACTGTGTCGGCCATCAGTGAGTCGGCCATGGCGATGGGAAGAGCCTGGAGATTGAAGAAGGAAGGGGCACGGGTGTGCATCCGATATGGATTGGCTCCGCCGTCGGAGACGAGGTAACACCCCAGCTCGCCACGAGGTGACTCCACCGCCACGTACGTCTCGCCGGCCGGGACCTTGTAACCCTCCGTGAACAGCTTGAAATGATGGATCAGCGCCTCCATCGACTCGTCGATGCGGGCCCGGGGCGGTGGGGTGACCTTGCGGTCATCGACCCGGTAGTCCCCCTTTGGCATCGCGTCCGTGACCTGCTCGATGATCTTCAGTGACTCGGCGATCTCGTCCATTCGAATCCGATACCTGTCATATACGTCCCCGTTCTCCCCGACCGGCACCTCGAACTCGTATTGCTCGATCCCGCTGTACGGGAAGGCCTTGCGCAGGTCCCAGTCGACGCCCGTAGAGCGCAGGGTGGGACCGGTGATCCCGAAGGCCGTCGCCTCCTCGGCTGAGATGACGCCTACTCCCTTGGTGCGGGCCACCCAGATCGGGTTGTTCTCCAGGAGATCGTCGTACTGCCGAAGCCTCCGGGGGAGCTCGGCGAGGATTGCGGCGACGTCGTCCTTCCAGCCCGGGGGCAGGTCTGCGGCCACGCCGCCGGGGCGGATGAAGTTGTGGTTCATGCGCAGCCCGGTCGTCTTCTCGAAGAAGGCGAGGATCTGCTCCCGCTCCCGGAAGCCGTACATCATCATCGAGATGGCACCGATGTCCATGCCATTGGTGGCCAGGGCCACCAGATGGGACGAGCACCGGTTCATCTCGGTGAGAAGGACCCTGATCGCCGCCGCCCTCGGGGGCACCTCGATCCCGAGCAAACGCTCCACGGCCAAGGAGAAGGCAAGCTCGTTGTGAAAGGGGGCGAGGTAGTCCATCCGGGTCACGTTGGTGCCACCCTGGGAGAAGTTGAGCTGTTCCCCGGTCTTCTCCATCCCGGTGTGCAGGTAGCCGATGATCGGCTTGGTGCGACGGATGATCTCCCCCTCCAGCTCGATCTGGAGACGGAGCACGCCGTGGGTGGACGGGTGTTGGGGCCCCATGTTGAGGATCATCCGCTCGTCTTCGTCGGCATCGTCGTCGAAGACATAGTCATCCTCGACGACCCGGCCCAGCTGCTCGTCGAGCCGGCGGTCGGACTCGTCGATCCGGATCTCCTGGGCACCCTCGTCGGTCGGGGTGAGATCGGTGGGCTCTTCGGTGCCTGCTATCCAGACATCCAGCAACTTGGTGTCTTCGCTCATCTCAGCTCACCTTGTGGCTTTCCTTGAACTGCACCGGGACCGCGCCCACACCGAAGTCCTTGCGTAGAGGGTGACCCTCCCATTCGTCGGGCATGAGGATCCGGGTCAGGTCGGGATGCCCGTCGAAGGTGATCCCGAACATGTCGTACACCTCCCGCTCGGCGAAGTTGGCCCCGGGCCAGATCGGGACCAGCGAGGCCACTTGTGGGTCCTGTCGGGAGGCGGTGGTTGTCATGCGGAGCCTGAGGCGGTGCTGCATCGAGAGGAGATTGGCAACGATCTCGAACCGATCGGGGCGTTGACGCATCCAATCCACCGCGGTGACGTCGACACAGACCTCGAAGCCGGCTTCCCGGGCCGCCCCAGCGAAATCGAGCCAGCGTTCGTTGGGGACGAGAGCGACATCCTGGCCGAGCGAGGACCTCCAGGGGACGTCCTCGAACGGCTCGAAGAGAGAGCGGAGGACCTGATTCTCGGGGAGCGGGCGGTCGACGATCTCGTCCTGCTCGTTCTCCGGCGCAGCTGTCTCGTCGGTCAACTGGCGATCTCGCCCTTCATGATCTTGTCGTGCAGGGTGAGGATCCCGTGCATCAGGCTCTGCGGGCCCGGTGGGCAGCCGGGCACGTAGATGTCGACCGGAACGACTTGGTCGACACCCTGGACCAGAGCGTAGTTGTTGAACATCCCACCGGTGGAGGCGCAGGCCCCCATCGAGATCACCCATTTCGGGTCGGGCATCTGGTCATAAACCTGACGGAGCACCGGGGCCATCTTCTGGCTCACCCGACCGGCAACCACCATCAGGTCCGCCTGGCGTGGTGAGGCTCTGAACACCTCCATCCCGAAGCGGCTCAGGTCGTAATGGGCGGTGCCGGTGGCCATCATCTCGATGGCACAGCAGGCGAGGCCGAAGGCGGCCGGGAACATGGAACGGGTCTTGGCCCATCTCGCTGCCATGTCGACGGTGGTCATCAGCAGGTTGCCCGGAGCGGTGGTAGCCATCAGGCTGCCTCGTCGCTGACATCACTTGGCATGTACCGGGACCGCCGATGCACGTTCCAATCGAGCGCACCCCGCTTCCATACGTAGGCCAGCGTCTCGGCGACGAAGAACGTGAAGATGAAGATCGCCGCCACGCCATACCAGCCGAGGCTGTCGTAGATCGACGCCCAGGCGAAGAGGAAGATGATCTCGACATCGAAGATCACGAACAACATCGCCACCAGGTAGAACTTGACCGGAAACCGCTGGACGGGCTCGGTCTCGGGGACGATCCCGCTCTCATAGGGGTCGAGCTTGGCCGCCGTCGGGTTGTCGGGCCGCACCAGCCGAGAGGCGACGAGGGAAACCGCTACGAAGACTGCGGCCAGGACGAGCATGATCCCGATCGGCAGATAGTCGGCCAGAGTCACCATCTGAGGATAGGACGGGGCGTCAGGTGCGATAAATCAGGCGTCGATGGAACGGAGTAATCGGGCTATGCGTCTTTTCCCGATGCTCGAGGATCAGGTCACCGTTAATGAGTCCGGGTTCGTCGGTTCGTTCGAGCGGTTCTACGCCGAGACATGGCAGACCGTCTATCGGGCTCTGGTCGTTGCCGTCGGTGATCCCGATGTGGCCTGAGAGGCTCTAGACGAGGCCATGGTCCGCGCCTACGAGCGATGGCGAACCGTGTCGACGATGGGCAATCGGGGGGGTTGGGTCTACCGGGTCGCCTCCAACTGGGCAACTTCGCGTCTCAGACGGAGGAAGCCGCTCACCCCCGCATCAAGTGATGACTGGATCCCTATGACCACGGACGGCACCGAGACCCAACCCGACGAGCAGTCCTTCCGTTTGAAAGAAGCGATCGTTCCACAATCGGGGGACCGCTTCTTCCCAGTGCCCGTGGAGGGCGGTGACGTGGTCATCCTGATCCGCCAAACGATGGCACATGCCTACTCGGAGACTTGCCAATCGCTGGCATCACTCGATCTACCTCCGGGAATCGGCAGGACCTGCCTCGAGTGAGTGCGACTAATAAGGCGCTGAACCACGGACTACTCGAGCTCAACCGAAACACGATCCTCGACCTCCGGATCGCGTCGACCCGGAAGATGGGCGGAGGATCCTCTTCTCCAAAGCCGCTCCAGCATCGCATCCGGGGTTAGGAGCGCCGGCCGGCACGAATCGCGAGGCCCACATCGCACGCTGCCTGACGGGAGGCGAGCGTCGAATCGACGAGCAAATCTCTGGGGCACAGTCTCAATGGATGGGCGAGACCCGAAAAAACGACCCTCTGGATTCTGTCCTGCCCAGCCTGTAGGGTCGAACGTATGTTCGAGGAGAGAGCATGAGCGCCATCCGTTCGGCCCTCGAAGAATGGGTGCTCGAGCCGGTCGAAGCCCTGGCTCTGGAACAGCTGGCCGACGATCTGGTCGAAATCGAAGTGGTTTCGGGCCTCTTGGAGGCCGAGCGGCTCCGTCGTCTCGACATCTTCGAGCGCCGTTCCGGGCCTGGCGCTTTCGGCTACCCCTCCCTCACCTCCTTCCTCAAGGACCGGTGTCGAATGGCGACTGGGCGTGCTCACCGTCTCGTCGCTCGGTCCCGAGTCTTCCGGACCGCCCGGACCACCTTCGCTGCCTGGTCCGGAAACCGGCTTTCCACCGATCAGATCGGGGTTCTCTTGGACCAAGCCTTGTCTCTCCCCGAGCCGTTCGCCGAAGGGGAGGAGCGGCTAGTGGGGATCGTCGAAGACCTCGACGTGACCGACACCCGTCGTGTCCTCGAATACTGGCGCCAGGCCGTCGACGGCCCGGGCACCGTCTCGGACGAATGGCCCAGAGCGAACTGCGTGGCATCTCCCTCTCCGAATCCCTCGAGGGCATGGGTCACATCGAGGGCTGGACGACTCCCACCGCCCTGCAAGCACTCCGCGCCGCTCTCGACGCTCTGATGCCGCCTCCGCTGCCAGGTGATAGCCGCACCGCCCGGCAGCGAAATCACGACGCTCTCGAGGATCTGGCACGGGACTACCTCGACCGGGGCGATGCACCCCAGGTCGGCGGTGACAGACCCCACATCAATGTGATCACCGATCTGCCCGCCCTCCACGGGATCGCCGGGGGCAGACACGAGTTCGAGAGCGGGGAGGTCATCACAGTCCAAGTCCTGCGAACCCTCGCCTGTGACTCCTCGGTGAGCCGGATCGTCCTCGGCCCCAAGAGCGAGATCATCGACGTGGGACGACGGACCCGGGTCATCCCCGCCTCCCTGCGCCGGGCCATCATCGCCCGAGATCGTCATTGCACCTGGAAGGGATGCGACCGAGGCCCACGCTGGTGTGACGTCCATCACCTCACCCATTGGGCCGACGGCGGCGGTACTGAACCCGACAACCTCACCCTCCTCTGCCGATATCACCACACACGCACCCATCGCGCCCAAGGATCGAATCGGGGCCCACCAAACCGGTCGTAGGCTCCCGATATGAGCCTTGGATTCGGACTTCTCAGCGCACAACTCAGGCCCGGCGAGACCGATTGGTCCCGCGTCTACCAAGAGACGATCACCCTCGCCATGGAGGCGGAGCGCCTCGGTCTGTCCTCGATCTGGACCACCGAGCACCATTTCGTCGACGACGGCTACATGCCATCGCTGGCGGTGGTGAGCGGCGCAATCGCCGCGGCCACCTCCACCGTCGAGATCGGGACCGGAGTGATCCTGGCCCCTCTGCACCATCCTCTTCGGCTCGCCGAGGACGCCGCCACCGTCAGCCTCCTCAGCCAGGGTCGGTTCACCCTGGGGCTCGGGCTGGGCTGGAGTGAGATCGAGTTCCGGGGGCTTGGTGCCCGGATCGACCAGCGTGGTCGGGCCATGGAGGAGATCCTGAGCATCCTTCCCCTGGCATGGACCGGCCAGCCCTTCACCCACCAAGGCAAGATCTATCGCCTGCCCGAACTGGCAGTCCGGCCGGCTCCCAGCTCCCGCATACCGGTCCTGATTGGTGGAGGGGCGGAGCCGGCGATCAGACGTGCGGCGAGGATGGCCGATGGGATCTTCTCCAATGCCTCCGCCAACGGCTTCCTCCGCCAATTGGAGTGGGTGAAAGACGAGTGCGCTGTCGTCGGCCGCGACCCGGCGGAGCTGCGCATCATCCACTACTCGGTCATCCTCCCCGGATCATCCGCCGACGACGCATGGGCCCGATACACCGACCACCTGTGGCAGATGACCTGGAAATACAGCGACATGGAAGACTCCGCCAACCGAACGGGCCCTCCTCCGCCAGCCCCGGCTCTCACCGAGGGCGACCGAGGATCGATGCTGCGGCGGGCCACCATTGCCGGAAGCAGCGAGGAGATCGTCGACGCCCTATTGGAGTTGAGGGAAGAAGCGGGGATCCCTGTCGAGTTCGTTGCCCGTAGCTACTTTCCCACCCTGGATCACGGGGCCCAGATTGAGCTGATGCAGCAGCTGGCCGAAGAGGTGGCGCCGCGGGTCTGATCAGCCTGTCAGACGATCGGCGATCTCCCGAAGATCTGCGCCGGCCACCCCGGGCATCTCCTCAGGAAGGCTCCACAGTGACCCGGGCCTCCTCACGAACGCGGCCATGGCGCCGGCGCTCATGGCTCCGGCAACGTCCCAGTCGTGGGCCGAGATCAGCATGGTCTTGGAGACATGCAGGTCCATGACTTGGGCGGCGTGGCGGTAGGTGGCCGGGTCGGGCTTGAACCGCCCCACCTCCTCGACCGACACCACTCTTTGGATGAAGGTGTGCAGCCCTGCGTTCTCAATCTGGACATTGGCCGCCTTGGTGCTCCCGTTGGTGAGGGCGGCGGTGCGAAACCCGGCGTCGAGCAGCCGCTCGAGGGCCGGGATCACATCGAGATGGGCCGGAAGAATCGCCAGACGGGTCACGATCTCGGTTGCAGTCGCCTCATCGAGCGCGATCCCCCGCCGCTCCGCCACCAACAGCAAGGCCTCGACCCCGATGACGCCAAAGGCGCGATAGTCCTCGAGGTGGTTGGCCACCAGTGATCCATGAAGGAGACGGGCGAACCACTCTCCCATCGCATCACCGGTCCCGAACACGTCCTCGAAGTCGATCCTGAGAGGGGACATGTCGAGGAGCGTCTCATTCACGTCGAAGACGAGAAGCTCCGGCCTCACGACGTCGGAAGGGTTCGCACGAGGGCAGCCAGGGCATCGTAGGTCCGCTCCCCCATGTGCTTCTCGTCTTCGTCGAGCAAGTTCGCCATCACCTTCAGCGTCCATTCCATCAATGAGCGGCTCCTCAGCCCGGTGTGGGCCAGCGTCCGCATCACCGGCGGATGACCGATCAACTTCACGAAGATCCGGGCCATCTTGTAGTAGAGCCCGTATTCGTCTTCGAGTTGTTGTGGATATCGGCGTAACAGCCCTAGATCTGCAGCGCCCAGCGCCCGCCCGACGTGGTTCGCGGCGATCCTTCCGGTCTCGTAGGCGTAGGAGATGCCCTCTCCGTTCCAGGGATTGATCGCCCCGGCCGCGTCGCCGATCGTGGTCCAGTTCGCCCCCACCAGCGGCCCTTTGGAGAATGACATGGCGAGCTTTCCCCCGACCGGCTTGGTCAGTCTCGACTCCTCGGAAAGGCCCCAGTACTCGGGAGCGGTGGTCACGTAGTCGGCCATCATGTGCGTCGTATTGACCTGCTTCCACCTGGTGAAGGTGGAGAGCAAGCCGACCCCCACATTGACCGTCCCATCGCCGAGGGGGAACACCCATCCATATCCCGGCATCGTTGCCCCCGACGAGTCCCTCAGATCGAGCTGGCTCTCCAGGAACGGGTCGGTCGAGCGCGGTGAGGTGTAATAGCCCCTCGCCGCCATTCCCAGCGGATAATCGCGACGTCTCTCATTCCCCAGTTCCCGCCCGAAGCGATTCATCGAACCGTCGGCGATGATCGTGATCGCCGGGGCAACCACTTCCCTGGCCCCGTTGTGGGCCAGGGTCACCCCGGTCAGGAACCCCTCTTCGATCACCGGTGCCGCGGTGGTCTTCTCCAGGATCGTCACACCCTGTTTCTGGGCGAGACCGGCCACCTGAGCGTCGAGGTCGCTACGCCGCATCACCCCGCCCCAATTGGGGAACCTCGAGTGATCCGGCCAAGCCATCTCCACGTAGTCCTCGCCGGCATATGAGCGCAGACCCGTGATGCGGTGGAACTGGGGGACGTCGAAGTCGAAGCCCATCTCCTGGAGTTGGAGGATGGCCCGTGGGGTCAGCCCGTCGCCACAGGTCTTCTCCCGGGGGTACTCCTTGGCCTCCACCAGCGTCACGTCGTGGCCGTCGCGCGCCAGCCAGTACGCGGCGGCCGAGCCGGCGGGGCCGCCACCGACGACCAGGACCGAGGGAGATGACATCCAGGTGAGGTTAGAAGCCCTACTCAGTTGCCGGGCCTGGCGTGGATCACGCCGTCCCTGCCTCCCGAGGACGACTCGTCCAGATCGGGGCGCGCTCGTACACCGCGGCGTACCACAGTCCCCGCACACTGTCCCGCATCTTTGCGAGCCCGGCATCGGCGAGCCGCCGGTCGATCTCGCCCAAGTCGTGGACGAATCCTTTGCAGTCCGGGCGGCGTATCACTGCCTTTCCAAGGTTCTCAGCACTCCATGTCATCTTGTTGACCACACCCCGCCATCCTCTGGAGTCCGGGACTGCAAAGGCGAGACGGCGCCGGGTCCCGGACAGCGCGTTCGTGAGAAGCAGATCCACGTCGTCGTAGCAACACATGACACGATCGAGGACCACCCAATCCCGAGGTCGGAGAACCGAGCATGTGACATCGCCCAGGTCGAACCGAACCCGGTCGTCGGTCATGCCAACCGCGGCCGCCCTGCGACGGGCGATGTCGATGCTCACCGGGGAAAGGTCCATGCCGGTCACCGGGCCGGCGCCGGCCCGAGCCAGCCGAATCGAGGTGTTTCCCGTTCCACACCCGAGGTCGAGCACCGAGGGCCGAGCCTCGCTCACGTCAGACAACAGTTCCAGCAGTCGTGCTGAGATCGGGGAGGGCTCCGGGAGAACGTCTGGATCGGAGACCGTCCGCCCCACTTGGCGGTCGAAGCTCGTCGCTATTCGGTCGGCAATCGTCGCTCGCTTCCCCGCAGCGGAGCAACAACCCGGGTCATGCCTCGATTGCTCACTCATATGGAAGCCTCAGACATGGGGAGAAAGTACCGGTCTCATTTCACCCGCTGCTCCGGTTGCTCGGGGTGGGCTACCCGTCCCGCCCGGTTTATGGTGAGCTTGTGAAAGAAATCCCAAAGGCCACTGTGGTGCGTCTGCCCAGATATCTGCGCCTCCTGGAGGATCTCGATCCCTCCCGTGACGTGGTCAGCTCCGAAGAGCTGGCCGAGGCAGCAGGGGCCAATGCGGCCAACGTGCGTCGGGATCTCTCCCACATCGATTTCCATGGGGTGCGAGGCATCGGGTACTCGGTCCCCGAGCTCGACCTGCGGATCCGTCAGGAACTCGGCATCGCGGAAAGACAGCGCGTGGCCATAGTCGGCGCGGGGAACCTGGGCCGAGCCCTGGCCAACTATGCCGGGTTGAGCAAACGTGGATTCGACGTGGTCGCCCTATACGACACCGACGTGCGGAAGATCGGCACGAAGGTGGGAGACGTCATCATCCAGGATCTCGAGGGCCTCGACGGCGACTGTCTCACCAACTCGTTCGAGATCGCCATCCTGGCGGTCCCGGCCGTGGCCGCCCAACAGGTGGCAGAGCGTCTCGTCGAGCACGGCGTCCGCTCGAT
This sequence comes from Acidimicrobiia bacterium, assembly GCA_025937235.1. Classification (GTDB taxonomy): domain Bacteria; phylum Actinomycetota; class Acidimicrobiia; order Spongiisociales; family ZC4RG35; genus JARDZU01. The sequence continues at coordinate 82,913 of JAICRU010000001.1, read as the reverse complement.
CCTCAACTTCGCACCGGTCCGGGTCAACGTGCCGGAAAAGGTCTCGGTGCGCCAGGTCGACCTCTCTATGGAGCTGCAGGTCCTGAGCTACTACGGGAGCAGGCTCTAGGCGCTGGACTTCTCCTGTAATTCTTCGTACTGGTGCAGAGCCACCAGGAACGCGAGAAACAGCACCAGCGACACCAGCAGATAGGTGATCGGGATGATCCTGATCTCGAAGGCGTTCAGCCCCTCGATATCGGCCGGCTTGGGCCCACGGGGGGCGTACACCACGAACAACATCGAGGTGATGGTTAGCCAGCCGAACACAGCGGCCCCGGTCACCAGGAAGCCCAATCGCTTGCCCAGGTTGGTGTAGTTGAACAGGTAGATAGAGCCGTAGAACAACGCCACGGCGGCCAGAGTCAAGATGATCCCGGTGACGAACAGGTTGGCCGACAGCAGAGATCGGAAGAACTCACGGAAGAACACTGATGCCCTCCTTCCCGTCCATGTTGCCCGACCGCAGGTAGGCGGCGAGCAACTCGATGTCCTCCAGGGCAAGGGCGGAGCCGAACGCCGGCATCCGACCCGAGCCGAAGCCGTTGATGCCGTAGGGGGTCTCCGCCTCGGAGCCCCTCACGATGAACTGGACCAACAGGTCCTGTTCCGGGTCCTCATTCGCCTCGCCGAACTGGACGGTGGGGCGCCCGTCCCACAAGGCCGGCCCGAATCCGCCCGAGCCCGCCTCCTGCGTGTAGGGGACACCGGCGCTGTAGCCGGCGGTGTGGCATCTGGCGCATTTCGAGTTGAACAGGCCGACGGCACGCTCCGCCTCCTCCTCCGACGAGCCCATCGCCTCGGCCACGCCGGCGAAGTCGACGGAGTAGAGCTTGGTCTGGAGGGATTCCTCGAGGAAGGCGAGCCCACCGTTCTCGTTCTCGAGGAGTCCCGACTGGTTCTGCTCGGTGACGGTGAGTGTGGTGGCCAGGGACTCGAGATTGCCCACCATCGTGGTCGCAGTCGCCAGGTCCGGTTCCCCGCCGACCGAGGCCGGGTTGGTCGGGTCGAGGGCGACGAGCGCGACCTGTGTCGGCGTGGTGGCGGTGATCGCGGCGTCGACCTGGGAGGTGATGGTGTTCTCCGCAGCGGTGGACAAGCCATCCCCGTCCGGGTCGGAGCCGTCCTCGATGGCCGTGGTGGCAGCAGCGGCCAGATCGGCAGCCCCTTCCACGGGTTCCGCGGCTGTGGCCGCCGCGTCGAGTGCGGCGACCAGCCCGTTTGCCCCCTCGAGGTCTTCCGCCGACGCCGGCACCTCGATTCCCGCTTCTTCGGCGGAGGCGCGGGTTTCCTCCAGGGCAGTCAGCGCCGCCTCGCTCAGGCCCACCGCGGGGTCGACCGCCCCTTCGCTCATCGCGGTCTCGATGGCGGCGAGATTGGACCGGACGATCGGGTCCGTCTCCGAGGCCGCCTCGATGGCGGCCAGGGCGTCGGCGGCCAGCTCAGCGTCGGCTACTGCGGGATCGAGCGTGATCGGCTCCATGATCCGGAAGCCGTCGACAGTCTCCTGCGAGATGGCGCTGAGCTCGGTCTCCGCCGCGTCGGACAGCCCGTCGGCATCGGTGTCGATACCTGTGCCGGCGCCGGCCAGGGTCTCTCGTGCCTGCCCGGCCAGGGGCACCACGAGGGCGGCATCGGCCGGAGCCGCCTCGATCTCGGCCACCACCTGGCTTTGTTCGAGGATGGCCGTCTCCACCGTGCCCTCGGCGTTGGCCAGGCTGTCGAGGGCCGTGTTGACCCCCGGCTCCACTTTGCCCAGATACTCGTCCTGGGGAATCTGGATCGTCTTCAGGTAGTTGACCACGTCGACCACCTGCTCCTCGTTGAGCGGCCCGCCACCGGGAATCCCCCACGCCGGCATCGGGGTGTTGCCCCGCCCGTAGGTGACCCAGAAGTTGACCTCGTCCTCGTCGTATCGGAAGAACACATCGTCGAGAGATGGCACGGCCCAGGAGACGGTGACCCCGGAGCGCTTCTCGACGTATCCGGTCGTCCCACCCGATCCCTCGGGGCCGTGACAGGAGAAGCAGGCGAACTCCTCCACGATGTGCTGACCCCGGGCGACAGATGCCGTGGAGAACTCTTCTACGAATCCGGCCTGGCGCTCCTGCTCGGTGAGGAAGTAGAGGGGCAGGGAGATGGCGAGGAAGGCGGAGAAGGCGATGGCCGCCTTCTGCCCGCCCTCCAACCGACGGGTCTCGATCTTCTCGTCGTCGATGCCGGGACGGAGGTTGGGAGCGACCTCTTCCCCACCCCGGTTGCGGATGGCAGAGACGAACAGCATGCCGAGCCAGGCGATCCCGGCCACCAAGGCGATGACGGTGATGATGTTGGCGGTCATGCCTCTGGGGTCGCCGCAACGGCGCTGATGCAGCTGGGCCCCTGCGGGTACTGGACGCTCAGCCCCGGAGCCCGGGGCGTCTCGATGATCGACCCGGTCCGGATGATGAGGCGCCCGCCCTGGTTCTCGACCACGAACCGATCGAGATTGCGCGGGGCGGGCCCGCCGAAGTATTCCCCGATGGCGTTGTACCTCGAGCCGTGGCAGGGGCATTCGAAGCCCTGAGACGGGGCGCACCACGGGACCCGGCACCCGAGGTGGACACACCGCATATAGAGCGCCATCAGCCCGTCGGTGGAAACACTCTGCCCCTCGAATTGGGCGGACAGCTGATCGGGAGCCGGGACCAGATAGGCGCGTGCCTCCGGGATGAAGAGGGGCAGCACGCCTCCCGCCGGGGTGAACACCTGGGACTGGAGATCGGAGACCGGACCCGCATCGATGTCCGCCCCGAAGCCACCGGTCAGCTTGGGCCAGAAGAACGCCAGGTAGTAGAGCCCTTGCGCGGCGAGGAAGGTGCCGAACGTGGCCGTGATGGCACGGTTGAAGAACTGACGCCTGCTCACGCCACCTTCTTCCGGCGAGACCTCCACGATGCGCTGGGTCTCAAGGATCTCGACGACGGCGTCGGCTTCCTCTTCCTCGACCTGCTCCGGCTCAGGCTCCGGCTCAGCCTCGACCTCGACCTGCGGCTCCGGCTCGACCCTTGGTGGGATGGCGACTGCGATCGCAGACCGGTCCGCCGCCCTCGTCTCGGGTGAGACCCCGGCCAGGGGATCGGGCCTCTCGGCGGTCTGCGAGCGACGGTAGGCAACCGCGAATGCCCCTGCCGCCCCGAGGATCGCCACCACGGCGACCGCGATCAGGACGGCGTTGGTCAGGGTCATTCGAAGTGCACCCAGTCCTTCAGATCATCGAAATAGACCCCGTCCTTCCAGGGGTAGCTGAAGTTGAAGCCCAGCCCTCGGAACAGGACACCGAAGATGGTGAGGGTGGCTGCCCCGGCCAGGAACACCGAGTAGAGGGCGATGGCGAACTTACGGTCACTGGGGCGCGTCGAAGGGTTCTTGTCGACGTAGGGCACCATCATGAACCCGATGATCCCGGTGATGGTGGGCACGGTGACGCCGGCGATCTGCGGATCGAAGTAGGAGAGGAGCTCCTGGAGCCCGAGGAAGTACCAGGGCGCCTTCGATGGGTTGGGGGTGGCGTTGAAGTTGGCCGGATCGAGCAGCGGCGAGTGGATGACCACCGACATGATCACCAAGAGCCCGGTGATGGCGAGTAGGGCCCCGAACTCCATCAGCATCAGATGGGGCCAGGTGTTCACCTTGTCGGTCGGCTCGGCCTTGACGGTCTGGATGGCACGGGCCTTGACGACGGTCAACAGACGCTGGGTGCGTACCCCTTCCGGGGTCCCCTTTGGTGGCACGGTGGGACGCGGGCTGACCAGGGCGGCGACCTTCCCGTTCCCGGCGCCATTGCCCGCGCTCGAGCCATCGCCGGCGGAGGACGGTTTGTCCTCCACCGCCGTCGCCACCGCAGCAGCGGCAGGCTCCGCGGCCGGCTCGGCCTGTCCCCCTCCGTCACCTTCGGCGCCATCTCCCGCGACGGGGGAGGAAACCGCCTCTTCGCTGCTCTCGATCAGAGGAGCCTCGGTGGGCGGGGCGGCTGGGACCTCGGCCTCCTGCTCGGGCTCGATCTCGGGGGTCTCGGCGGCCGGCCCGGCGGGGACCTCCTCGGCCGGGGCCGGTTCCTCCTCCACCGACTCCACGGCTTCTTCGATCTCCTCGGAGGTCTCGGCGGCCTCCTCCATGGCGGCTACATCATCTGATCGAGGGGGCTCCGGCTGGGGCTCGTCCGAGGGGGGAGGGATGGGCGGAGCCTCTCCCTTCATCTCGGCCAGGACTTGCTCGACGGGCAGCCCGAGCGCCTTGGCCTTGGCCTCTGCCGACCTCCTGAGGAGGCTCTCTGGTATCTCGGTCATGACGGACTCCTCATAGTGGCCCCGAGATCCCGCCGTCCTTGCGCACCCGCCAGAAATGCACGGCGAGGAAGATCACGAGGATGAACGGCAACGCGAGAACGTGCAGCACATAGAACCTGAGCAAGGTCGAAGCGGATACCTCCACGCCGGCCAGCAAAGCGAACTTGACCTGATTCCCGACGACAGGGACGAACCCGGCCATGTTGGTGCCGACTGTGACGGCCCAGAGCGCCAACTGATCCCAGGGGAGCAGATATCCGGAGAAGGAGAGGAGCAGTGTCAGGAACAGCAGGATGACCCCAACCACCCAGTTGAACTCGCGAGGGGGCTTGTAGGCACCGTGATAGAACACCCGGCTCATGTGCAGGAACACCGAGAGCACCATCAGGTGGGCCCCCCATCGGTGCATGTTCCGCACCAGCGAGCCAAAGGCGACGTTGGTGGAGAGTGCCTCTATATCTGCGTAGGCCGTCTCCGCCGAGGGGGTGTAATAGAACATAAGGAAGATCCCGGTGATCGTGAGCAGGATGAACAGGAAGAAGCTGAGCCCACCGAGACAAAGCGTGTATGAGAGCTTGACCCCATGCCGCTTCACCTTGACCGGGTGAAGGTGATACAGCACGTTGTTCATCACGACATAGGAGCGGTTCCTCGGGCTGTCCGAGTACCCCTTCTTGAAGGGCGAGCCGGGGCGGAGGATCGACTCTGCGAACTGAGAGCCCCAGAGCTTGTCGTTCGTCTCTTTGATTCTGTCCCTGAGTCCGGTCTTACCGTTGCCGTTGGCCAATCCGCCTCCTACCAGCGCATTCCGTAGGCGTACCCGTTCTTGAAGTCACGTTGCCCGGTGTCGAAGTCCCATGGGCGACGATCGAGACCCAGCTCGGCAGCCTGCTCGGCCAGTGAGCCCTCGAATTTGCCCAGCGTGATGACATTGGTCGGGCAGCGGTCGACGCAGAGAGCACAACGGGTGCACTCGTCTTCGTCGACCACGAAGAATCCCAGGTTCTGCGGGTCCTCGTCGGGATGGTCGACGTTGACCCCTTCGGTGATTGCATCCAGCGACAGGTAGTGGATGCACTTCCAGGGGCAGATGTCGACACATCCCTCGCAGAGGATGCACTCGGCCTGGTCGATGTGGAGGAACTGCTTGGGTCGCAGCTTGTCGGTGAAGTAATCCCCCTCGACGACGGCGAGTTGGTAGTCGTCCCGGTAGGGCGGCGTCTCGTCGACAACACCCTTCGGCATCAGCCTTCACCTCTGACCAACGGGCGCCCGTACGGGGATTGTGGCGCGGCCTTCTCGGCAGACGCCGGGCGGCCCTGCTTCATCTTCTGCAGCTGGAGCGTGAACACCGCCGCTGCGACCAGCATGACGATGTGGTACCCCATCGAAATCGAGTCCTTGATGGCGGCATAGCTGAGGGTCACGTCGTTTCCCAGCACCAGGACGGGTGGGATGGCGACGGCGACGCGTTGCGACGACCAATCGAGATCGGTCTGGGCGAAGTTGAGCCACTCGGAGGGGACCATCCCGAAGATGATGACCAGCTCGACCCAGGCGACCACCCCGGCGAAGAGTGCCCTGGCCCAAGTCATCCTCTGATTGAGGACCCACACGAAGAGCGCACCGACCACCAGCATCTGCGACGCTCCGAACACCACCAGGTACCCGATTCCCTTGAGGAGATGGCTGCTCGGGATCCAATCGAAGAACCCGCCATCCTGCTCCGGCGGGAGGCTGGTGTAGTGGATCCAGATCACGCCGACGACCAGGGCGACGAACCCAAGAGCGAGAAGACCCCAACCGATGCTCTTTCGTCTGCTGTCGCTCAGTTCGGCCAGGCGGTACATCTCTCGTCTTCGGGCGCGCTCGTAGGACCTGTTCACATCGTTTCTACCACAACCCGGCTCTCGTGAGAGAACCCTGGACCAAGGCGCGCCGAGGGTTCTTGGGTGGCTGCGGAAGGAATCGTCGAAGTAGTTATGCTCCCGCCGTCCCAGTCCGCGACGAGGGAACTCTTGGCCTCGACCCAAACTGCAGACATCAGAGCCCTGCTCGGGGCCGGCGACGAGGACCGCGTCGCAGTCGCCCATTTCCTCGCTGGAGCTTTGTTCCTGGTACTGGCTGGCGTTCTCGAGCTTCTCGCCCTGTTCGCCCTGAGGTTCGGCGGGCTTTCCCCGGTCAGCTACGGACGGGCGGAATCGATGGCGAACATCACCGTCATGCTGGGGGTTCTGGTCCTCACCCTTGCCGGGGGCATCTACTACGTCCTGCCCCGCCTGACCGGCGCCCGGCTGTGGCGGAAGGACCTCGCCTACCTCGGCCTCCTCGGGGTGTCCGGATTGGTGATCCTCGACCTGCTCGCCGTCGTCTTCGGGTTCGGCCAGGGCCGTTCACCCCTCGGCCTCCCCTGGTGGCTGCATCTGCCGATGCTGGCGGTGCTGGTCATCCCATTCGCGGTGACCATGATGACGATCCGTCGCCGGGAAGAGGAGCGAAGCTTCGTCACGATCTGGTTCGTGATCGGCGGTGCGGCCTGGCTTCCGTCTCTGTACCTGGTGTACACGGCAGGCCATCTCCCATTCTTCACTGCCCTGGCTGAGGCCTACACCGACCTTTTCTTCTCCGCCGGGTTCGTCACCATGTGGGTGTTCACCGTGGGCAGCGGGCTCTTCTACTACACAATGGTCAAAGAGCTCGACATCCCACTCGCCTCCCGACAGCTCGCAGCGGTGGGCTTCTGGTCTCTCGGATTCGCAGCCGCCTGGTGGGGGTCTGCTCAGCTCGTCTTCGGGCCTGGCCCGGGCTGGATCGATGGGGTCTCGGCAGCACTTGGCCTGGCCTTCCCGATCGGCGCCCTGGCCAACGCAGCGAATGCCTCCCTGACCCTCCAGGGCCACTGGGAGGAGCTCGGCGACAAGCCCGGCGTGGTCTCGGGTGTGGTCGGTCTCTATCTGGGGGTGGCGGTGGCGATCCTCGCCGCCTTCGCCTCATTCCCCTCGGTGGGATCGGTGACCGCGCTCACCGCGTTCTGGGAGGCGATCGAATATGCCGCCCTATATGGCGTCGGTGCCCTGCTCTCGGCCGGCATCGTGTTCGAGGCGATGCCCAGAGTTGCGGGGCGGGAGCTGACCTCTTTCGAGCGCCCAAGATCGTTCACCCGTCTCACCGTGATCGGCGTCGGTGGGGTCACCTTGAGCATGATCGCCGCCGGACTGGTGTCCGGGTATTCCTGGGTCGCGGGCTCGAACAGCGCCGCCTACGTCGACGTCGGTGAGGGATGGGCCGCCGGCGCGGGTGCCGCCGATGTGTTGCTGCTGGTCGCCTTTGGCTTCGGCATCCTCACCTTCCTCGGCCAGCTCGCCTATGCCGCCACCGTGATAGGGACTGTGACCGTCGGCAAGGCTGTGCCCCAGGAAGTACTGGTCTATGGCCCGGAGCCCGACAGCGAGTCTCCCGATGAGTGAGCTGAGCGCCGCCGCCGCCGCTGCGTTGGGCCTCCCCGAGGCGATCGTGCAGCGTTCCGCCGCGGCGAGGGCCGAGGAGACCGGCATGACGGTCGACGACGTGCTGGCGGCTTGGGCCGGTGGCGGGGACATACCTGCGCCATCGGCCGCGTCGACCGCTCCCAAGCAGACCGGCGCCGAGACAGAGTCACCCCCCTCCGAGGCCGAGTCGGCCGCCGAGGAAGCGCCTGCCCCGGCAGCACCGCCTCCAGCCGAGACCCCTGTCGCCATACCCGACACGGCCCCGGTCGCGACGACATCGGGCAAGCCACCGGTGCTGGTCGGTGAGAGCGACAACCCTCTCTCGGTCCTGGTCGGCGCGGTCGGCCTTTTCATCGCCGTCTTCCTGGTGGGCGTCGTCGGCCCGTCCCTTCCCACGGACAACCCCGGGGCCCGCACCAGTGAGCTCCCCTACAGCGAAGCGGCACTGACCGGCCAGGACATCTACCGGTCGGTCGGCTGTGTCTCGTGTCATAGTCAGATGGTCCGGCCAGTCGTCGCCGACGTTGGCCTGGGTGCGGTGACCCTCGACGACTCCAACCAGATCCTCGGCTCCCGCCGGTTCGGGCCCGACCTCTCCAATGTCGGCGCCCGGGTCACCGCCGGCCAGATCGAGGCGGTGATCACGGGCCTCGACGGTCACCCTTCACTCTCCCTGTCCACAGAAGACCTCGACGCGCTCGTCTCCTACCTCATCGAGTCGGCCACACTCGAGGGAGGGTCGTCGGATGCCGCCCCCGCAGAGGAGCCGGCCACCGGGGGGACCGTGACGGGGACAACCGTTCCATGAGTGACCTGGGCGCCGCCGCTGCTGCCCTCGGAGTACCCGAGGCGATCGTGCAACGTTCGGCGGCGGCTCGGGCCGCCGAGACCGGGATGACGGTCGACGAGGTCCTGGCGGCCTGGGCCGGGGGTGGGTCGGTGGCCGGCACCCCGGCTGCTGCCGAGGAAGCACCCGCCCCGGAGCCGGCGGTCGAGACGACGCCTGAAGCCCCGGTGGAGCCCGAGGGCGAAGGGGAAGCCGGCCCCGAGGCCCCCGAACCAGCCCAACCCGCAGCGTCCCCCGCCGCGGCCGCGGCCGGGCCGGTGACCCGTGCCCCGATCCCTGCAGAGGTGACCGCGGCCGAGGCAGCCGGCCTGCCCGAGGTGATCACGGTGCCCACCGCCGGCATCAGGGAGCGGACCAATCTGGCCATCCCTCGCTGGCTCGCCGCGGTCATGCTCATCATCCCCGCCTTCGCCCTCTTCGCACTGGGCGGGTCGGCGACAGGCGAATGCGGCGATTCCACCGAACTGAGCACCGACGTGATCACCGGCGAAGTGGTCAACTGCGACGGAAGCGAGTTCACCGGCTCCGGGATCGGCGGCGGGGGCGCCGACTTCATCGCCATGGGCGAGGAGCTCTACAACGGTGCACCCAGCTGTGACGGGTGTCATGGCGCACAGGGAGGGGGGAGTGGCGCCATACCGCCCCTGACCGGGGTCATGACCACCTTCGGCGCCTGCGCCGACCATATCGAGTGGGTGACACTGGGTTCGGCCGGATTCCAGGCAGAGGGGCGAAGCACCTACGGGGACACCAACAACGCAGTCGACGGCGGGATGCCCAGCTTCGGGAACAGCCTGAGCGCCGAGCAGATCGCCGCCGTGGCCGCCTTCGAGCGGGTCCGTTTCGGCGGCGCCGACCCCGACGAGACCCTCACCGACTGTGGCCTCGCCGAGGCCGAAGACGAGGGTGGCGAGGGCGGCGCTCCGGGCGAGGAAGCACCCGGTGATGAGGCGCCGGCCGATGGGCAGACCACCACCACCGTGGCCGGCGCCTCGACGACAGTCGGCGGCACCGAAGCGACTGGCGGCGAAGCCGCGGCGGCCCTCGCCCGGATTCCCTGAGGCCCAAGGTCACCGACCGGTCAGGCCCGCCTCATCCGGCGTAGGGCCCGACGCAGGGACCCGGCCTCGATCACACCTTCTGCCAGGACGACATCTCCCGGGCCGAGCAGGACCGGGACGCGCAGCCCGAAGTCCCGAGTTAGGACGTCATCGGTGTCGATGTCGACCTCCACGAGGCTGCCGCCGCGGCGAATCACCTCTCGTTTCACCAGTGGCCGGGCCTCGTCGCAGAGATGGCATCCGGACCTGGTCAAGAACTTGACCACGAAATATTTCAAGTAACCACTCTCGGTGACCGATAATGGACGGGCATGCAGGAAGGAGGGTCAACCGTTCCCCTCATACCTAGGGCACGTTCAGTCCAAGGTGTGAACGGATAGCCTCCCAGCCCGCCCCACGGTACGGAACTCTCCTTCGTGTAGATGAGGCCCCCTCTCAGGGGGCCTCATCATTTCGGGAACGGGGCTCAGGTCTGCCATCGTGGTCTCGGTGCGACCCGCCACCGCCATCGTCCTGATCATCCTCCTGGTGATCATCGCGCTGGCCGGCATCACCCAGCTGGTGTCGATCCTGTCCCGGCCAGGGTGACCGCGACTCCGGCCGACAGATTCAGCTCCTCGTCAGCGGCCCCCTCGCGCACGGAAATGGCAATGAGACCGGCCGAGTCGACGTGGATCAGCGCCCCCCCCGGCTCGACGTCGGAGTAGGCGCCGACCCAGGGGATGGTGTGAAGCGAGGCCCCGACCTTCAGGGTGAGGGTGGCGCCGGGGGCCAGTCCGATCGCGGCCAGTTCGTCGGGCCCGATGTTGGTCTGGACGTTCCCGAATCTGTCCACCCACCAGGCCTCACCCGTGATCAGCCTGCCGTCGATCTCGGGGAGAGGCAGTAGCAGTGGTTGGACGCCGGCAGGGCCGACCTCTGGCCCGAGGTCCTGTATCGAGGCCTCGCCCGAGGCGAGCAGAGCCGCCGCTGGGGCGAAGACGTCCCGGCCATGGAAGGTCTCCCCAGGGGATGGGATCCTCGCCTCCGGGTTGTCGATCGAAACGATGAGTCGCGCCCCGCCGACCATCGCCACTGCCGGGGAAAGCACACCGTTGTCCGGACCGACGAAGAACCCCCAATCGGTCTCGAGCGCGAGCGCCTTTCGCTCCGAGCCCACCCCGGGATCGACCACGACCAGCGCCACCCCTTCGGGGAGATACTGGATGGCGCGGGTCAGGCTCAGCGCTGCCGCCTTGATGTCACCGGGGGGCGTGCCATGCCCTACGTCGATCACCCGCGAATCGGGGGCGAGCTTGGCCAGCACACCATGGACGACACCGACGAACTCGTCGGCCAGCCCGAAGTCGGATAGGAAGCTGATCGGCAGGGACTTGTCCGTCATGCGCGCCCCTATATTGCCGCGATGTCCGAGACCAGCCACGACGGTGTCGCGCGGGAGGTGTCAAGGGCGACGGTGGCGATGCTCATGGGAAGCGTCGACACCGGCAAGACGACACTGGCTCTGAATGCGGCCCGTCTCGCCCTCGGGGCAGGTCGGACCGTGGCCATCGTCGACGCCGATGTGGGCAACTCGACTATCGGGCCCCCGGCATGCGTCGGTCTCAAGGTGTTCCGGGCCGTGGAGGACCTGGAGGAGATCGGAACGCCCGATCGGCTCCACTTCGTCGGGACGATCACTCCGGCACGGCTCGTCCTTCAACAGGTCGTCGCCACCGCGGCGATGGTGGACCTGGCTCGTGAGATGGCCGACCTTGTGATCCTCGACACGACCGCCGTGGTCTCGGGGGTCGCCGGTGAGACCCTGAAATACCACAAGGCCGAGCTGTGCCGACCCGACAAGGTCATCGCGCTCCAGCGGGGCGGTGAGATGGAGCCGGTGGTCGGGATGCTGCGACGATTCCTCGGTCTCGAGGTGACGGTGACGCCCGCCGACCCCAACGTGATGCCGCTGTCGCCGGACGCACGGGCGCAGAAGCGGACCGACGCCTTCGCTCGCGCCCTTGCCCCCCCGCTCGACCGTTGGAAGGTGCGCCCCACCGTATTCGCCCCCACCCTCCCAATGGGCCTCAACCTGGGGCGCCTCGATCACGTGCTGGTCGGAGTTCAGGACGAAGGTGGGGGCTGTCTCGGCCTCGGGATCCTGACCAATGAGGAGGACGGGCTGAGAGTCATGACCAACACCGGGGAAGGCATGAAGGGACTACGGCTCGGTTCGATGAAGCTCGACCCCGTCACCCTGGAGAGCAGTGTCATCAGCCTGCGCGAGGTGATGTTCGGGATTTAGACGCCACCTGTTAGCTGTGGCCTCCTGGGGTGGCCGGTTAAAGAGAGTTTCCACCGACGCCGATAACCGATGAATGCCCGCAAAGAGGCTTTGGCTGTCGCTTCTCCTCGTCGTCGGCTTGATCGGTGTTGGCCTGGCCGCCGGAGCCGATTCAGGGTCCGAAAACGAGTTCGTGTCGCTGATCAACTCGACACGTTCCAACAATGGGCTGGGGTCGTTGCAGGTGGATGGCGGGCTTCAGTCCCACGCCCGGAACCACACCGCGTCGATGATCGCCGCCGGCGACATCTTCCATTCCAGCTCGGGAGAGCTCGCCGCCGCCGCCGGGAGCGGCTGGTCGCGGGTGGGCGAGAACGTAGGCCGCGGCCAGTCGCCCACGTCTCTCCACTCGGCGTTCATGAACTCTTCGGGCCACGCCGCCAACATCCTCGGCGACTACAACTACGTGGGCGTCGGGACCGACACCGCCCCCGACGGGGCCCTCTACGTCACAGTGGTGTTCATGAAGAAGGGTGACACGGCGCCACCCACCACCGCACCACCCCCACCACCAGACACCACCGTGCCCCCTCCACCGACAGACACGCCGGCGACTACCGCTCCTGTCTCCGACGGCGCTCAGCAGGCTTCCCCGTCATCGACCACCCCATCGACCACCACGACCCTGCCCCCGACCACCACCACCACGATGATCGTGCCACCGGACCGGGCGGTGACCCCGGGTCAGTCGTGTCTCCAGGCGACACGCTTCGCCCGCCTCTGTCACGACTAGTGCTGCCGCCAATCGGGCGCGCCAACGCCCGAGTGACCTACCAGAGTCTCCCCCGCACTTCCCCGAACGGACGGTTCTCCGGTCTGCCTCTCGGGCGTTCGCTGCGCCGAATGTACGGCTTCAGGGGGGGTGAATCAACGACCCTGCGCCATGCGTCGCGCAACACAGACCAACGCCAACTACCGTCCGAGGGTGAGATTCGGACCCGTTGGGGACGGTTACCAACAGGATTCGGGGCTTTCCACAGGGTTTGTGCACATGGGCGTGTTCACAAGTTTCTAACCGGATTTTTCGCGACCTGAGCTCAGCGACCGTGCCAGTGGCCGAAAGCTGACCTCGATGGTGTCGTACATCTCGCCGAGCACCAGATCGAGCGCCTGGTCGGTCACGCACTCCTCGGCGAGACGGCCACGCAGGATGAGGCCACCCTCTCCGTCGAGGGCGAAGTGAGCACGCCATCCCTTCATGTTCCGACGCAAGGCCTGGGCCAGTAGATCCCGGCTCGCCTCCGCCACCGGCAACACATAGGCCTCGTACCACAGGCTTCGCTCCCCGACGTCGAACCACACGGTGGTGGCATCGCGCGCCTCCTGTCGCATCCTCACCGCCCAACGGCCCTCGACCTCCTCGGCGTACTCCACACTGGATCCGGCATCGTCGAGCCATGCCTCGATCTTCCCCTCGAGAACTTGCCTCATGCCCACTGCAGCGAGACCCTCGGCTCCAGCGCCCCGACGACCCGGCCCCCACCAAACACGCTCGGTCGGGCCAGTTGCTTCAGCCGAGCCTCCGCGATCGGCGGCACCTCGCCGAGGGCTGCCAGTGTCGCGACGGCCGCGCAATCGGCCACCTCCTGGATCCCGTCCCAGGACTTGACCGCGACACCGAGCCTCCCCTCGATTGCGACACCGATGCAGCCGGCTGCTCCTCGCTTGGCGGCCGCATTGAGGTTGGTGGCGATCGCCGTGTCGCCGTTGCCAACGCCCGAAACGAGGGCCGGGTAACGGTGCATTGCGGCGAACACCTCTTTCAGCCGGGGCCGGGCGGCGAGACGGGCGTAGAGGAGCGCCATCGCCCGGGTGGTCGTCCGATGGACCGGCGCCCCGCAACCGTCCACCCCGACCGGTGAGACCGGGAACTCGCCGAGATCCTCGAGCAAATCGCCGATCAGCACCTGGATCGGGTGGTCAGGGGCCAGATACCCGTCGAGCGGCCAGCCTCGCCGGCGACAGGCCCGGAGCCAGGCCGCGTGCTTGCCCGAGCAGTTGTTCCACAAGGGATGGGCCTCCTCCTTGCCTTCCTCCCGATTGCGGGCCACCGCCGACTGGGACATCGGCCGGCTCGGAGGGCAGCGGAGGTCTGCGTCGGTGAGCCCGGCACCGGTGAGCATGGCCTCCACCAGGGCCACATGGACCGGATCGCCTTGGTGGGACCCGGCGGCCACCGCCAGCTCCAACGGACCCAATCCGGCCCCGCTCTCCTGGGACACGAGCGCCTGGAACGGCTTGGCGGCGGATCTAAGGAAAAAGGCCTGATCGATGTCCCCACTCGACGCGATCAAGGTGCCGTCGGCCGACATCACGGCCACCGCCCCATCGTGCATCGTCTCATCGAGGCCCGAGCGGGTCCGCGCCGCCAGCACGCCTCAGCCCGCCGACTGTGCTTCGCCCTGCTGGCTCCGGTAGCGGGCGATGATCTCGTCCTGGAGGGCGTCGATCACCGTGTGCAGCTGCCGACGCTGCACCGAGAGCTCCTTCTCGACCTCCTCCAGCCGGTCGACCGCCTCGGCGAGCTCCTCATCGGTCAGCTCGGGCAGCTGGGTGAGGATGCCATCGTCCATGATCTTGTCGATCAGCCGCCGGCCCGTGGTCGGCGGAATGGGAGGCATGGTCTCGATATGACGAAGGTTGGGCTCGGCACCAACCGTCATACCGGTAGCGAGGATCTCGGGCAGTGCCTCGATGAGGGTCCGTTCCTCCTGCCCGTTCCGACGCCTCAGCTCGAAATTGAGCAGGTCGAGGCGACCGTGGAGAAGACGGCGGTAATAGGAGATCTGAGTCTCGACGTCCTCGGCCAGCTCCCGACGCCGGCGCAGATCATCCAGATCCGCCTCTGACAGGTCAGCCAGGTACCCGGGCTCGAGCACGGTGTCGATACGGCGTCGATGCTCGGTCACAGCGGGCAGGCTACCTGCATGCCCCTGCCAGCGTCGCGTAGGGGTTGACCGCGGCGGAGCCCCTCCCGCCCGGGTGGATCTCGAAATGGAGGTGCGGTGCACCACCGGTGGCGTTTCCGGTGTTGCCGTTGTAGCCGATCGTCTGGCCCTGGCTCACAGTCTGACCCGAGGACACGTTGAAGCCGGAGAGGTGCGCGTAATAGAAGGCGATCCCGTTGTCACCGAGCAGCCAGATGGTCTTGCCACCGAGGCCGCCGTTCCCGGTGGAGACCCGACCCGACCTGACCGCATACATCGGCTCGTCCATCGCTGCGAACAGGTCCGTGCCCTTGTGGGCCCGGCCACCCGATCTCGGTGCTCCCCAGCTATCGATGAAGGAAGTCCGCCCGGGGGTGAACGGGCAGATGAAGGAGCCGACCTGGACCGATCCCGCCGCCCGCTGCCGAGCCCGGGCGGCGAGCTCCGCCTGCTGACGGTCGTATTCGGTCGCCAGGTCCTTGCAACGACCTTCCAGCTTGGCGTAGGCCGCCTGCTCCGCTTCCATGGCGGACTCCTGGTTGGTGCGTGCAGTGAGCTTCTGGGCTTCCACCGCCTCGAGCTCGTCCCGGGTGTCGTCGAGGATGGCCTGAAACCTGTGCAACTCGCTCCGGGCGGCGATCAACTCGGCCAATGACTCCTGGCCCCCTGTGGCGGCAGTCGTGAGGAACTCCGAGGTCGTCATGAACTGGTCCACCGATGAGGCGGAGAAGATGATCCCCGGGCTCGCCAGGCCGCCCCTCATGTAGAGCTCGACCGCCTGCTCCTCGATCATTGCCTGGACCTGATCGAGCTCCTGGGTGTGGCTGGTCACCGAGCCGGAGACCGACGCCTGCTTTCTCTCCACCCGCTCTACCTCGAGCACCGCCGTCTCATAAGCCCGTGCCGCGTCTTCGAAGGCGGCCTGCGCGGCCCGATATTCCTCGAGCTGGGCCCTCGAACTGGCGCATGCCTCCTCGACCTGCGCCTTGGTGATCGCCAAACCGGGGGCAGGGAACAACAGAGTGGCCATCGCCGCGAGGGTGAGGAGGCTGATGTGGCGAACGTGCTTCTTTCGGGCACGCATCGCGGATCAGGCTAACCCAATCGATTGGGGCCCCGCTATCGAGAGATCAGAGGACCAGCAGCAGCAACGGGTAATAGACAGCGGCGGCGAGAGCCACACCGTCCAGGCTCACCAGCGTGCCCGGGGCTCGTTCGGTGAGCGAGACCCGACCGGTACGGAGCATGGAGGACAGGCCACGACCGGCCAGGAGGGCGACGGCGATACCCAGACCAACCAGGAGATAGGAGACAATGGAGAGATCCCAGATCCAGGCGGCAACCACCGCGGCGATCACGGCCCCGAGGGCTGTGACCGAGAATGGGTCGAACATGGGGATCGGTGGCATCCGCTCGATGACGGCGCCAAGGGCCAGGGCGGCGATGACCGAGACGAGGAAGACGTCGATCGCGCTGGCCTCGGGAGAATGGGCAGAACGAGCCAGAACGAGGGATGCCGTGCCCAGCCCCGCGAGCAGCGCGACCAGGACCGTGGGGCTGAACACGTCCGGCTTTCGATAGCGATCGAAGGCGACGGCCCATCCCAGGCCCACCACCACTGCGAGGACCACGGCGAGGGCATAGCCGTCACCTCCGGCGACATGTGCCGCCATGGCCGAACCGGCTGCGGTGACCACCACGGCCAGCGTGGCGAAGTCCTTGCCCCTCGCCTCGAACGCAGACCCCACGTCAACGGCCCATATCGAGGCGATCAGCACCAGGACGGCGGCCCAGATCTCCTGGCCCTGGGTGTTGGCCAGGACTGCCACCACCGCCACCGCGGCAGGGAGGAACGCCTTGAGGTCCACCGCCGACAACGAGACTGCCGGCTGGTCCCCACCGGATACGGGGGGCAAGAGGACGACCTCGTCGCTCTCGGTGACCCTGTCCTCCATGGTGGCTGATTCGCCGTTGAGCCAGACCCGTGCCGTCTCCACGCCCCGCTCGAAGTCGGGGCCGAATTTCTCCGACGCCAGCGCGATTACCCCGCCAACGGTGTCCGACGGCACATCGAGCCGCGATGTGCCGGCAAGTTCCCTGAGGTTGGCAAAGAGGCGGAGCTGGGCCATTGGGCGAGGCTAGAGCCTACCGGCACGACGTCGCAGATCCCGATCGGCATCGCCTACGCTCGCAATATGGGCCACGCGATGACGGTGCCGGTGGAGGTCCCCCTGTTGGGAGACGAGCGGCACAAGAACTGGGCCAAGGTCGTCGATTCGGTCGACCAGGCGAGGGCCTCGGGATGGGCTTACGGAGGGTCGTTCGTCGCCACCGGGGGGATCCAGGACCTCCCCATGGGCGCCACACTCCTCGTCTACGGCGAGCGTGGCTCTCGCGCCAACCCCCAGATCACAGCCCGCGTCTATACGGTGAACCCGGACTCGACCCTCAGCTTCGAAGCCGAGGCCAAGGGAAAGGCCTGGGCCCGAACCCTTCGTGACACCGTGGAGCGATGCCTCGGTTCGGACACGGGCCCACCCGACCTCTCGTTCCTGCCCGACCACGTTCTCGCCGACGAGCTGCGGAGCCGGGGCTGGACCGTGGAGCACCCTTGAGGGCGATCATCGTCGAAGAGCTGGGGGGAGCCGAGAAGCTGATCCCGAAGGAGCTGCCCGACCCTGACGGACCGGGCCCGGGCGAGCTGCTCGTCGAAGTGGCCGCCGCCGGGGTGAACTTCGTCGATGTCTACCACCGAACGGGTTTGTACGACATGGCTCTCCCCTTCACCCCGGGGCTGGAGGGAGCGGGGACCGTTGTGGCGGTGGGCGAGGGTGTCGACGGCATCTCAGCCGGGGATCGTGTCGGCTGGGTCAATGTGCTTGGCTCCTATGCGGAGCGTCATCTCGTCCAGGCGGGCCGCGCGGTGCCGTTGCCCGACGCAGTGGAGCTGCGTCTGGCCGCCGCAGCGCTGCTCCAAGGGCTGACTGCTCACTATCTGGCCACCGACACCTGGCCCCTCCAGCCGGGTGACCGCTGCTTGATCCACGCCGGAGCGGGGGGAGTGGGGCTGCTCCTCACCCAGATCGCCAAGAGGCTCGGAGCAGAGGTCTTCACCACGGTCGGCACCGCCGACAAAGCCCGGCTCAGCCGCGAGGCCGGTGCCGACTACGTCATCGTCTACACCGAAGTGGACTTCCAGACGGCGATAGAGGAAATCGCCGGGCCCAATGCTCTCGATGTGATCTACGACGGGGTCGGCGCCGACACCTTCATGAAGGGCATGGATCTCCTACGACCGAGGGGGTTGATGGCCACCTTTGGCAACGCCTCGGGACCTGTTCCAGAGATATCGCCCCTCCTTCTCTCGCAGAAGGGATCGCTATTCCTGACCCGTCCCACCATGGCGCACTACATCCTGACTCGCGAGGAGCTGCTCGGCCGGTGCGCCGACCTCTTCTCCTGGATGGAGGCGGGCGATCTCGATGTCCGGGTGGGACAGGAGCTGCCCCTGGATCGTGCTGCTGACGCCCATCGCGCCCTCGAGGGACGGCAGACGGCGGGCAAGGTCCTGCTCATCCCTTGAACCGGTCGGCACCGGCCAAGCGCTCCCTGAAGAGCCGACTCTTCTGGCCGGTCGTTATCCCGTCCATCAAGCTCGGGGCCCGTCTGCTGTGGAGGCTCAGGGTCGACCGCGGCCCGGGCTTCCCCGAGCCGCCGTTCGTGCTGGCCGCCAACCACTACTCGTTTCTCGACCCACCGCTGGTGGGGGCGGCGGCGTACGGTAAGCGGGCTCGGTTCATCGCCCTGGTCGACCTATACGGCAATCACTGGCCGCTCGACTGGACGCTCGACGCGCTGGACGTGATAACCGTGCGTCGGGGGACGGTCCCCCTGGGCACGGTGCGGGCATGTCTCGCCCATCTCGACGAGGGTGGCGTGGTTGGTGTCTTCCCCGAGGGGATCAGGGTGGAGAGATTCGGGGAGGCCGGTTTCAGGAGGGGTGCGGCCTGGCTGGCGGTGAGGAGACAGGTGCCGCTGGTGGCGGTGGCCGTCATCGGCACCGACCGGGTCCTCGGGATCGACAATCATCTCCGTCGGGGCCGGATCCGGCTTGTGGTCGGCCCCACACTTCACCCCACCGGAACCGACAGTGCAGCCATCGACGAGCTCACCGAGCGTTGGGCCAGTTGGGTGGCCAAGACGCTGTCTTGATCAGGTGCCATCCTCTAACCGATGTCCGACCTCGACTACCTGACCGAAGACCCGCCCAACGCAGCCGTACCGTTGTCAGTGCTGGACGGCCGCCTCCTCTCCCAGGAGCGCGCCTACCTCCGTAACAGCTTTCCCACCCCGGCACCCGAGGCCCTGACCGGGGAGATCGAGATAGTCATGCCGGGATGGCCCTCGCGCCTCATCACCGTCGAAGACCTCGCCGGGCTACAGCCGGTGGAGATCGACTTCGTGCTCGAGTGCGCCGGGAACGGGCGGTCGCTGATCCGCCCAGCCGTCGACGGCCTGGCCTGGGGTCTCGGTGGGGCATCTCCTGTCCGGGTCCGGGGAGTGAGGCTGAGCGATTTGCTGGGCGAGCTCCAGCCCGGGGTGATCGAGCTGGTCGTGACCGGAGCCGACAAGGGCCAGGTCCAGCCCGAGGGCGAGGTCAACTACCAGTTCTCCGTCCCGACGGGACGAGTGGCAGATGGCTCGGCGCTCCTCGTCACCGAATGGGGCGGAGCGCGACTCGGCCTCGAGCACGGCGGGCCGATCAGATTCATGCTCCCCGGTGACTACGCGATGAGGTCGGTCAAGTGGGTGATTCGGATCGAGGGGGTGACCCGGCCGTTCTCCGGGCACTTCGTCGACAGATATCGCTATCTCGCCGACGACAGACACGCCGAGGGCGCACCGGTCGGTGCCATCCAGGTCAGATCGCTCATCGCGGCGCCCGGGGACGGGGAGACGGTGAGGGCGGGCAGGGTGGTCTTCACCGGGTCGGCCTGGTCCGGCAATGCCCCGGTCACCGAGGTCGCGGTGTCGATCGATCATGGCGAAAACTGGGTGCGGGCAGGGCTGGAGCCGGGCTCGGGGCCGTTGTCGGCGATCCGATGGCAATGCGAGCTCGATATCGGGCCGGGCCGGCACATCGTGACGGCCCGGGCGACCGATGACTCAGGCGACACCCAGCCGATGCAGCCACCCTGGAACGCCAGGGGCTACGCCAACAACGCGGTGCACGAGGTGGAGTTCGACGCTCAGCCCTGAGGAGCGAGCGATAAGATGGCGGCCGCCACCTTCTCGGGTGAATCGAGATGGGCCCTCCAGGCCTCGGGCACCACTTCGAATGCCGCCCCGGGCATTGCCTCCTGCACCCGGTCCACCGACTCTCGGGGCACGTTCCCTGCCTCACTCCACAGGTACTGAGTGGGGACGCTGATGTCTCCCAGCTTCGACGGGACCTGCGACGCGGCTGGGGTGCGGCGGAAGGCGCGGAGCGACTCCGAGGTGCCCACGATGGTCTCGGCGAGATCACGCGCTGCGATTTGGCTACTGGTCGGGCACCAACCCCCTGATTCACAGTTCGGGGCCCAGCGGTTCGCGGCCAGCGGACCCGCCGTCTCCAGGGCGTATGTGGCCGCGGTGCCGACCCAGGGCAGCTTCTCCACCAACTCCACCCAGCCATCGGGCTTGTAGAAGTCGACGTCGACCATCACCAGACCCGAGACCAACGAGGGCTGGGTGGCTGCGATCTCGGCCCCGACTTCGCCGCCGAGACCGACGCCGGCAATGACGACACCATCCCCATAGGCCTGACGGATCACATCGGAGACCTCCTCGGCCATCGACGCGACGGTGTGGCGGCTTCCCTCTTCCGGGACCCTCTCGCTGAGCCCGAATCCGGGCAGATCCACCCGCATCACCGCGAAGCGGGGATCGAGACCCTCTACCACCCCATCCCAGGTGACGCCACCGGCGACGTCGGCGTCGTGAAGCAGCACCACAGGCACGGCCCCCTCTCCCTGTCTCACCACGTTGAGCCTCGCGCCGGTGGTGGTGACGATGGGTCGTATGTCGAGCTCATCGAGGGAGACGTCTTCGATCAGACCGATCCGGTCCCGGGTGACCTCGGTCCAGATCGCGGTGCCGGCGGCGACCACGAGCACGACCAGCAACACGATTCGGAACAGGATGCGGCTGGGCGTCTCCTGTCTTGGAGGCGGTCGAAGACCGGTCATACAAGGATTTACTCGGCCGTTGCGGGCCGAGGTTTAGCCCGATTCGCCGAAACGGCTCAGCCCATGCGCTTGGTGATCGTCTCGGTGACGAGGTCGACGGAGGGGATCGCCATGTCTTCCAGCGCCTCTGCGGCGGGCAGCGGGATGTGCGGAGTGGTGATGCGCACGACCGGCCCATCGAGGTCCCAGAAGACCTCATCGGAGACGATCGAAGCGATCTCGGCCCCCCAGCCGCAAAGACGGGGATTCTCCTCCACCGTGAATAGCCGACTGGTCTTCGTCACCGAGCCGAGGATGGCCTGGGTGTCGAGCGGGACCAAGGTCCTCACGTCGATCACCTCAGCCGAGATCCCCTGATCCTCGAGGCGAGCCGCCGCCTCGAGCGCTCGAGGGACCATCAAGGCCAGGGCTGCGATGGTGCAATCGGAGCCCTCACGGACGACCCGGGCCACACCGAGCTCATCCACGATCTCGCCGTCAGGGACATCCTGCTTGTCCGCCATGAGCGACTTGTGCTCCAGGAACACCACCGGGTCGGGGTCGCGCACCGAAGCCGCCATCAGCCCGACCACGTCGAGCGGAGTGGAAGGTGCAACTACCTTCAGACCGGGGATCATCATCACCCAGTTCTCGACACTCTGTGAGTGCTGGGCCCCGAACCTGGAGCCGCCACCGTTGGCCGTTCGCACCACGATCGGGATGCTGACCTGGCCCGCGGTCATGTACCGGGACTTGGCGATCTCGTTGGCCAACAGATCGAAGCAAACCGCGATGAAATCGGAGAACATGATCTCGGCGATCACCGGGATACCGGTCATCGCGGCCCCCATCGCCGCGCCCAGGATCGCCTGTTCGGAGATCGGCGTGTCACGCACCCGCTCGGGGCCGAACTCGTCGAGGAGGCCAACCGTGGTCTTGAAGACCCCCCCGGCGCCCGCGATGTCCTCACCCAGCATCACCAGGTTGGGGTCTCGCCTCATCTCCTGGGCGATCCCATGGGCAACCGCGTTTCGATAGGTCAGTTCCGCCATGCCGAGCCCCCGTCTGCCCAGACGTCGGTCATGAGGTGCTCCTCGCCGGGATGGGCCCCACTCTTGGCGAACTCGGTCGCCTCGTCGACCCGCCGGGCGACATCCTGCTGGATCGCGCTCAGATCACCCTCGGGCACCCCGAGGCGAAGGAGCCGCTCGTGGTACATCGGAATCGGATCCCTCGCCTTCCACGCCTCCACCTCCGATGGCGGGCGGTACTTGGCGGGATCGGCCCTGCTGTGGCCTTGCTCTCGGTACGTGTGAGCCTCGACCAGTGACGGTCCGTCCCCGCGGCGTGCCCGGTCGATCACGCGGGCCGCTGTCTCATACACGGCATCCGCGTCGTTGCCGTCGACGATGATGCTCTCCAGCCCGTAAGCAGCGGCGCGGTCCGCGGCCGGGTTGGGTACAGCTGTGATCAGGTCGATCGGCGTGTACTCCATCCATAGATTGTTCTCGCAGACGAAGACCACAGGCAGGCGCCAGATGGCGGCCATGTTCAGAGCCTCGTGAAACGCACCGATGTTGGTCGTCCCATCGCCGAAGAAGCAGACGGCGACCTGGCCGCTGCCCCTCATCTGGGCCGACCATGCCGCTCCGTTGGCGATGGTCAGCTGGGCACCGATGATGGCGTAGGAGCCCATCATGCCGTGCTCCACCGACGTGAGGTGCATGGAGCCGCCCTTGCCCTTGAGGATCCCGTTCTCCCTTCCCAGCAATTCGGCCAGCACCGCACCAGGGTCGGCTCCCCGGGCCAGAGTGTGGGCATGGCCGCGGTAGGTGGCGAAGGTGTAATCACCGTCCCGCTGCGCCCGGGCGAACCCGGTGGCGATCGCCTCCTGGCCCAGAGAGAGATGTGACGTGCCCTTGACCAGGTTCTGCATGAAAAGGTCGTAGGCGCGCTTCTCGAACTGTCGGAGCAACTGCTGTGTCTCGTACATCTCGAGCCGGGTGTCGATGGGGATGTCGAGACGGTCGTTGTCCCGGTTCTCCGGCTCGGGTAGCCGGGGCTCTCTGAGGGCGTAGTCGTAGAGACCCTCGTCTCGTATTTGGGTGGTCATGGCCGCCGCTGATCTCCTCGCATTGGGCAAAGGTAATGATTGGAGAAGGGCACCGGAGCGCGGATAGCCTCAGACCATGGCCGAACAGAGACCCTACGGGACCTGGAAGTCCCCGATGTCGGCTGCCGACACCGTCGGTGGTGTGGTCGACTTCGGGTTGATAGCGATCGACGGCAGCGACCTCTATTGGGTCGAGGGGCGGCCATCGGAGGGCGGGCGCCAGGTACTGGTCAAACGCGAAGGCGAAGGCGCGATATCGGACGTGACCGCGGCACCGGTCAACGTGCGCACCAGCGTGCACGAATACGGAGGTGGCGCCTATGTCGCCAGCGGCGGCCAGGTGGCATATTCGGAGTTCTCCGACCAGCGGCTGCATCTCCTCGGGGCCGGTCCGATAACGCCCCGGCCCGGCACGCCCGGCGGGCTCCGCTATGCCGACGGGCGATTCCTGCCCGACGGGGCCATCGTCTGCGTCCGGGAGCGCCACGATGAGGCGGACCCGGTCAACGAGATCGTGAGGATCGACCCGTCGAGCGGGATCGTCAGCGTCCTTGCCGGCGGACGCGACTTCTACTCCAACCCGAGACCATCCCCGGACGGTGGGCGGCTCCTGTGGCTGGAATGGGACCACCCCAACATGCCATGGGACGGGACCCGGCTGATGGTGGCGAGATTCGCCGAAGATGGCCTGATCGACCACGCGGAGCTCGCCGGTGGCCCCGACGAGTCGGTGTTCCAGCCCGAGTGGGCCCCGGACGGCGCCATCGTCTTCGTCAGCGACCGCACCGGATGGTGGAACCTCTACCGGCTGGATGGCAACGACATCACCCCGCTCCTGACCATGGATGCCGACTTCGGTCTCCCCGGATGGATCTTCGGCTACAAGACGTATGGTTTTCTCTCCGGTGGCCGCATCCTGACCACGTTCTGGGAGGACGGCGTAGATCATCTCGGGATCATCGCCCCGGAGGGTGGACAACTCACACCTCTGCCCGACGAGCTCACCTGTCACAATTTCCTGATCACCGACGGCGAGAGCCGGGCGTGGTTCGTCGGCTTCGGGACCCGAAGCCCGAGCGCTGTCTATCAACTCGACGTCGACACCGGTGCTCTCGTGACGATCCGCGCCAACCGGATGCCTGTTGACCCCGCCTACGTCCCCACGCCACGTGTGATCACCTTCCCCAGCGGGGAGGGGGAGGTGGCCCATGCGGTCCACTACCCACCGGCGAATCCCGACTTCGATTCGCCCGAGGACGAGCGCCCACCTCTAATCGTCAAGATCCACGGCGGGCCGACCTCGGTCTCCGTCCCCCGTCTTCGCCCCGACTTCCTCTTCTGGACGACACGTGGTTTTGCCATCGTCGACGTCAACTATCGGGGCTCCACCGGGTATGGCCGGGAGTACCGCAACCGGCTCCGCATGGACTGGGGGATCACGGACGTCGAGGACGCCCTCGCCGCCGCGCAGTTCCTGGCAAACCAAGGGGAAGCCGACGCTCAACGGCTGATCATCACCGGTGGCAGTGCCGGGGGGTACACCACCCTGGCCGCCCTCGCCTTCGGCGACGCCTTCAGCGCGGGTTGCTCCTACTTCGGGGTTGCAGATCTCGGTCTGCTCGTCGACGACACGCACAAGTTCGAATCGCGATACCTCGATGGCCTGGTCGGGACCGATCGGGAGGAGATGCGGCGCCGTTCCCCGCTGTACTCGGTGGACAGGATCACAGTCCCGGTGATCCTGTTCCAGGGTCTCGACGACAAGGTGGTCCCCCCGGAGCAAGCCGAGGTCATCGCCGCAGGCCTGGCCGAGAACGGGATCCCCCACGCCCACATCACCTACGAAGGCGAGGACCACGGCTTCCGCAAGGCCGAGAACATCATCCATAGCCTGGAGTCCGAATTGGCCTTCTACGGCATGGTGCTCGGCTTCGAGCCCGACGACGACCTGCCAGTCGTCCCCCTCGTCACCAGCAAGGATGGGCCGTGACCGACAGTCCCTTCCGTCACTCGTTCAAGTTCTGGGCCCAGGACCACGATTGGCCTGAGATCCGGCAGGTGTGGGTAGACGCCGACCGGGAGGGATTCTGGGATGTGGTCTGGCTCAACGACCACCTCTACCCGCCGCGAGGGGATGAGGACCGCCCGATCATGGACGGCTGGACCCTCTTCGGCGGTCTCGCCGCCCTGACCAGCCGCATCCGCTTTGGGACGATGGTCAGCGCCAACACCTTCCGGCACCCGGCCATCCTCGCCAAACAGGCGGTCACCCTGGACCACATGTCCGATGGGAGATTGGAGCTGGGGGTGGGGGCAGGCTGGCACGAGCGAGAGCACGATGCCTTCGGCATCGATCTGCCTCCGATCCGGGACCGGTTCGAGCTGCTCGACGAGACCTTCGAGATCGTGCACGGGCTCATGACCGTGGAGGTCTTCGACTTCCAGGGCAAGCATCGGACGATCAAATCCGCCAGGTTCGAGCCCAAGCCAGCGCAGAAGCCCCGGCCCCCGTTCGTGGTCGGAGGAGCCGGCCCGAGGCGAACGATCCCCCTCGCCGCCCGCTGGGCTGATCAATGGAACTATCCCGACTTCACCGGCGACATGGATGGTTTCCTGTCAGCCCTTCACCGGCTCGACGAAGCGTGTGAGGAAGTGGGGCGTGACCGCGCGGATATCGAGGTCTCCGCTCAATTCCGCTACCCGGGCGACATCGCCGAGACCGTTGACCGGGTGGCGGCCTTTCGGGCGTCGGGCGCCCAACACGCCCTGGTCAGCTTCATGCCTCCCACCGGAGCCGACCTCCCCTCCCGGGTGGCGGCGGCGCTCGGTGCCTGAAGCCCGGGGACACACGGCAAGACGAGAGCACACCCGCGCCCTCTTCCTCGCTCTCTTCGTGACCATGCTCTGGGCCTCGTCTTGGGTCCTGATCAGATGGGGTCTCGACGACGAAGGCCTCCGGCCGGTCACCTTCGCGGGCATCAGGTACCTCCTGGCCGCAATCCTCTTGGCGGGGATCACCGCAGCAACACCCGGCGCACGCTTCGCCATCGCCCGCATGAGCAACAGGTCCTGGGTGACCCTCTCGGTGCTCGGGCTCGTGTTCGTGACCCTGGCCCAGGGTGCCCAATTCGTGGCAATCGACTCGCAGCCGGCGGCGACGACCAGTCTGATCCTCTCGCTGACCCCGCTCCTGGTAGCCGGCGTCTCCAATCTCACCCTCGGCGAGAGACCTGGGGCGCGGCAGGTGGTGGGGGCGGCCTGCATCGTCCTCGGTGCCACCACCTACTTCCTGGGTGACCTCGGGTTCACTCCGGTTGGGATGCTCGCAGCCGGCGTTGGCTTGCTCGCCAATGCCTCCGGGGCCCTGATCGGCCGGGCGGCCAACCGTGACCGCACCCTCCCCCCTCTGGTGGTGACCGTGGTGAGCATGGGTATCGGTGCGCTGGCGCTGGTCGTCGGTGGCGTGGCCGTCGAGGGGTGGCCCGGCATGTCGGGCCGGGCGTGGCTGATCGTTCTGTGGTTGGCCGGGGTGAACACCGCCCTGGCCTTCACCCTCTGGAACCGGAGCCTGCAGCACCTGTCGGCCACCGAATCGGCTGCGATCAACAACACCATGCTGATCCAGATCGGGTTGCTGGCCTGGGCATTCCTCGACGAGGTGCCGGGCTTGCTGGACGTGATCGGAATGCTCGCCGTGTCCGCCGGTGTTTATCTGGCGTCGCGCCCCCGCGCGGAGATCGAGGTTCCCGCCTGAGCAAGTATTTGATCCCGGTCGCCGGCGAACGACTCGCCCGGCGCATCACTCAGCTCATCATCGGGCTCGTCCTGTTCGGTGTGGGTATCGGCCTGATGCTGCAGTCCGGTCTCGGGGTGCCGCCCTGGGACGTGCTTCACCAGGGGCTCTCTCGTCAGTTCGGGCTCACCGTCGGCATCTGGTCGATCATCGTCTCACTGGCGGTGTTGGTGCTCTGGCTGCCGCTGCGGCAGCCTTACGGGCTCGGGACCCTGCTCAACGCTCTCATCATCGGTGTCGTCATCGACCTCACCGGGCTGTTCATCCCTCCAGCGACGATGACCGGTGTGGCATGGGCCATGCTTCTCGGCGGCGTCGTGCTCATCGGTCTCGCCTCGGGTCTGTACATCGGGGCCAACCTCGGGCCCGGGCCCCGTGACGGGCTGATGACGGGGATCGCAAGACGAGGACCGTCGATAAGGCTGACCCGGGCGCTCATCGAGATCACCGTCCTCACCCTCGGATGGATCCTCGGTGGCACTTTCGGGCTGGGAACCATCGTCTTCGCGCTGGCAATCGGCCCGTTGGTCCAGTTCTTCCTGCCCCGATGGGACATCTCTCCACATCCCGTTCCCGGCGCCTGGGAACATCTCGACCGCTGAGTATCCCCCTTGCGAAATTGGGATCGGGAGCTGCGCTATGCGAACTTGTAGCTCCCAATTTCCAGGTAGCGTGACTGCTCGTGAGTGCGCTCTGGGAGGGGGCCGGCGTGGATGCCGGCAGTGTTGGCTTCGACTCCAGGCTGACCGTCTACATCTCGTCGAATCTCGGCGAGCTCAATTCGGAGCGTGAGGCCGCCCAATCGGCGGTCAAGACCCTTCGTCTCCGACCCGCCGGGGTAGATCTGGGGTCACGCCCGAGTCAGAACGGGCCCACCCTCGAGGACGCGGACATCTTCGTCGGCATCTACTGGCAGACGCTCGGCTGGTCGGGGGACGACCATTCCGATCTGGAACGGGACTACGACCGAGGCGCCGGTCTCCCCGGGCTGGTCTACGTCAAGGAGCCGGCCACAGAGCGCGAGACGGGTCTGAGCCGGCTCCTCGAGCGGATTCGGGCCGAAGGGCGGATGTCGATCAGGTCCTTCGAGTCGCCAGGCGAGCTGGCCGAGCTGCTCGTGGACGACCTCGCCGTGGTCATGGCCGAGGGGTTCGCCGCTATCGAGCCCGCGCCCAGCTCACTTCCCATGGGGACCCTGACGTTCATGTTCGGCGACCTGGCTGGTTCCACCTCACTTGTGGAACAGCTGGGTGACGAATACGCCCGGGTCCTCGCCGGCTATCACGGCGTGGTCGCCGGAGCCACGCTCCAGCATGGGGGCACCGTGGTCGACCTGGAAGGTGAACGGCTCTTCTCCGTGTTCACCGACCCCTTCCAGGCGGTGAGCGCGACCGTGCAGATCCAGAGCGAGCTCGGCAGCGCCGAGTGGCCTCGCTCGCTTCCGGTCCTGGCCCGTCTCGGGCTCCACACCGGGACTGCCCGGATCGGGTCCGGGGGCTATGTCGGCCTCGACGTGCATCGCGCCTCACGGGTGTCCTCCTCGGCCCACGGCGGCCAGATCATCGTCTCGGCCCCGGTCCGGGAACTGGTCGAAGCTCAGGTCGCCGACGCCGGGTGGGAGCTGCGCGAGCTCGGTTCATATGCGCTGAAGGGCCTCTCCCGGGCGGAGAAGCTCTTCCAGGTCGTCGCCCCCGGGCTCAGGGCGGAGTTCCCCCTCCCCCGGGCCCGTTCCACGAGCCGGATACGTCTTCCCGCCCCGCAGAACAACCTTGTGGGGCGGGACAAGGAGCTATCCGAGCTCCTGGAGATGTTGGGACGGCCCGAGGTCCGTCTGACCACCATCGTCGGCGCCGGTGGCGTGGGCAAGACACGACTCGCCCTTTCCGTCGCCCAGGAGGCGGCGACCTCATTCCCCGACGGGGTCTACTTCGTGAACCTGGCGCCGATCACCGACCCTTCCCAGGTCTTGCTCGCCATCGGCACCGCGGCCGGGATCCCCATCGAGGGAGAGCCGCTCGATGCCCTCTCCGGCGAGTTCCAGGATCAACA
The DNA here is from genome assembly GCA_025937235.1 of Acidimicrobiia bacterium. Lineage (GTDB taxonomy): Bacteria > Actinomycetota > Acidimicrobiia > Spongiisociales > ZC4RG35 > JARDZU01. The sequence goes on along the minus strand of JAICRU010000001.1, from coordinate 53,733 downwards.
GGTGCTCCTCGTGATCGACAATTTCGAACAGGTGGTCGAGGGCGGATCGGCAGTAGCCGACCTCCTCGGGCGCAGCCCGGGCTTGAAGGTGCTCGTGACCAGTCGCGTCCCACTCCGCATCATGAGCGAATACGAGTACACCCTCGAGCCGTTGAGCCTGCCACCCGTCGGTTCGGAGCAGATCGAGTCCATCTCGGCGTCGGCGGCGGTCCGACTTTTCTTGGATCGGGCCCTTTCGGTGATACCCGGGTTCTCGATCGACGAGGAGAACGCCTCCCCGGTGGCATCGATCGTGAGCAAGGTCGACGGGCTGCCACTGGCCATCGAGCTCGCCGCGGCCCGTCTGCGAATGCTGAGCCCCAAGGCCCTCTCCGAGCGTCTCACTCGGTCTCTCGATGCGCTTGGCACGGGGGCGGCCGACGTTCCCGGCCGGCAGAAGACCCTCGACGCCGCCATCGACTGGAGCTACCAACTCCTGACCCGGGAGGAACAGACCCTTTTCTGCCGGCTCTGTGTCTTTCTGGGCGGATTCACGGTGGAATCGGCTCAGGAGGTCGCGGTCGAGGAGGGTGACGTCGTCGACCAACTCATGGTCCTGGTCGAGAACAGCCTGGTCCTACCGGCGCAAGGCGGCGACGGCAGGCTGCGCATGCTGGCACCGATCCGGGAGTTCGGTCTCCGCAGATTGATCGAATCCGGCGAGCACGACCGAGTGAAAGATCGTCATGCCGACTACTACGTCCGCCTGGCGGAAGCATCTCTCGAGGATCTGCGCGGCCCCAAGCAGAAAGAGACAGTGGAACGGCTGGCCGCCGACTGGAACAACATCGACGTGGCCGCCGACTGGCTGGTGGAGCGGGGCGCCTTCGACTCGCTGGTGAGGATGACGCACGGCCTGTGGGTCTATCTCTGGATAGGCAACCATCTCCGGGACGGGGCCCGCTATCTCGCCGCGGTCACGTCGCCGGAGAAGCTCGACGGTCTTCTCGCCGGCCGGTATTGGTTTCTCCGGGGCGGGATCCATTACGAGATGGGCGAATACGTGCAGGCGAAGGAATCGATCGATTTGGCCCTGCCCATTGTCGAGGACAACGGGGACATCGACAGTCACAACTGGTCGGATTTCGTCTCCGCCCTCCTCCTGCCGGTCTCTGGTGACGATCCATCGGAGGTGAAGAGGAGGCTCGATGTCGCCCTCAGCCGCTTCCGGGGATTCGGAGACCGCTGGGGTGAGGGTTACGCCCTGATCGCCCTCGGCATCCTGGCCGGATCCAGTGGTGACACCGAAGCGGCAGAGGGCTTCCAGCTGGCCACCCGTGAGATCGGGCTCGAGCTGGGCAATGGGGCACTGATCGGACTGTCCGAAGCCCAATTGGGCTTCACCTACATCTCCACCGGCCGGATGACTCAGGCCCGGGAAGCCCTTCGTCGATCGTTCCAGGTGTTCAGGGAGATGAACTACCGCGAGGGTCTGTGTTACGCCCTCGAGGCCACTGCGTCACTCTCCTTCACCGAGGGCCAGGCAGAGCTGGGCATGATCGCTCTCGGGGCTGCCGAAGACGTGCGAGAGAGAATCGGGCTCCATCCCTGGCCGCTGATCATGTGGCTGTTCGACGCCCTCTCCTCGATGGCCGACTCCCTGCAAGACCCCGCTCTCCAGGCTGCCCGTCACAACGGACGCCAGATGAACCCCTTCGACGCCGCCGCCATGGTGCTCGAGGCATCCGCGGTGCCGGTCTAGAGGCGACTGGGTTATGGGCCGAAAGACACCGGCCCGGGATGGGAGCTCGTCGGGATCGGAGGGCCTCGCCCCTACATCGTGGCCAGGGCGGCGTTGGAGAGGGACGGGCCGTAGCTGGCCCTGATCTCCAGCTTTCGCTCCAGTGCCTCGATAACGGCGCCGGCGAAGTCGACCTCGTGGATGGCGCCGGCGCTGCCGAGGCCGCCCGGGCTGAACACGTTCGCCTCCATCATCTTGTCCCCAACGATGTCGAGACCCACCAGGAACATGCCGTCCTCGATCAACTTGGGCCGTGCCAGGTGCACGACACGGAGTATCTCGTCGGTGATCTTGACCTTCTCGGCCTTGCCGCCCACATGCATGTTGGAGCGGACGTCGTCTGCTTCGTTGACTCGACGGAACGCGGCGACCTTCCCGTCTATCTCGAGCGGGTGGCCGTTCATCACGAAGAGACGGATGTCCCCTTTCTCCGCATCACGTAGGAACTCCTGAACCACCACATAGCCGTCCCGCGCGATCGTCTCGATGATCTGGTTCAGGTTCTGGCCCTTCTTGCCCGTGACCAGGAAGACTCCTTGGCCCCCCGATCCCTGCAGCGGCTTGAGCACGGCCCGACCACCCAGCTCGGCGACGAAGCTCTTGATGTCGTCCTCGGTGCGGGAGATGAGAGTTCGGGGCCTTGCCTCCTCGGGGAAGTGCTGGAAGTACGTCTTGTTGATGGCGTTGGCCAGGTGACTCGGGTCGTTCACCACGAGCACACCGGCCGCTGCGGCGAGCTGGCCGAAGAGGACCCCCGAGGTCTGTGCCCAGGGCCGGTCGATGGCGTCGTCCGATGGGTCGTTCCTCAGCATCAAGATGTCGAGGTCATCGACCACGATGGTCTCGGGCTCGACCTCCTCGCTCTGGACGTCCTCCAAGAAGTTCTTCAACGATCGGTACGTCTTGTCCTGGGCTGTCCTCGCCCGCGCCGTGACCTGACCCAAAGCGGAGTGGGCTAGGTCCCCTACCCCCATCAGCCAGACTTCGTGGCCCCGCTTCCGCGCGGCAAGGGCGAGACGGGTGGTGCTGTACTCCGGCCTCTCCGTCGCCACATCGTTCACTACCAGCCCCAGTCTCATGCCGCAATGCCTACCAGTTCGAGGACGTCGGCGCCATCTTCGATCCTCGCCAGCCGCTCGGAAGCCTGATCCGAGTCGAGGAAGCGGGGACGGAGCGGGGGCTCGACGAGGACATTGCGTTCGAGGAGGTCAAGGACCAAAGGCTGGTCGGCCAATGAGATCTTCCCAACGAGCAGAGAATCGAGGTCGCCACCCTCCCGGATGAAGGCGAGCAGCCGGGTGGTCCCGCCGAGATATAGGGCGTCCTTGGTCATGCCTCCAGATCGGTGAGCCCGCATGGTGGTGTTGAAAGCTCGGTTTCGGCCGGCGCCGAGAGACATCATGAGCTCGAAGGTCTGGGCGAAGCTATCGCGGCGGCTCACCGATTGGGCGGCCATCACCCGCTGGGCGAAGGCCCTCAGTCGCTTGGGTCGAAGACCACCACCGAGATACTCGGCGAGTACTCCCAGCGCCTCCTGAGTCTCCTCGTATCCGTCCAGGCCGAGCGAGAGCATACGGATCGGCTGGACGCTGCCGTTCACGAACGTGAGGACGTGGACCCCGATCTCATGGTGGAGCAACTGCGGGACCCGATCCGCGGAGATGGAGGCCTCGGTGCTTATGAAGAGATCTCCGTTCTCCACCATCACCCCGGCGACCAGCTCGCTCACATGGACCAGGGTGGCCAGCTCCGGGAAGGCCTTTCGGTAGTGATCCAGCTCGATGGTGGCCATGCCGGCCAGCTCGTGGGCATGGACATATTCGTCGGCAGGGGGCCCGGGGGGGACATCCTCGAGGACCCGTTCGGCCAGTTCGATGAGGGTCTGATCGACATGTCCCCATTTCTCGACGGCGGCGAGGAGGAACCGGTCCGTGTTCCGGGCCGCGAGCAGCTCGATCCGCCGCTCCAGCTCACGGTGCATGCCCCTGATCATGTGCACCAGGACCGGGTCGGTGGCTTCCTCGGGGTTGATCGCCGCCAATTCATCTCCGAGGGGGGCGAGGTCGGGGAGGTCGCGATAGGCGAACTCGGGCTCGGCGACCTTTCGCTCGAAGAAGGCCTTCTTCTGCTCGGTGACATTGATGGGTGTCAGTAGTTGGAGCATCGGAAGCAGGCCGGATACCTCGCTGAGGCGGCGATCCAGGGCCAGATCGACATCACTGACGCTCACGAGCCCCTCCAGGCTCGCCGGACCGGTTCGGCGGTGTCGAGAAGGGCGGCCCCCAGCTTCTCCAGCCGCTGGAGGTCGACTTCACCCGACCATTCGTCCATGAAGACCTTCTTCAACTCGATGGCGAGTGCGCAGCCGACGTCGCCATATCTCCCGTGGACCCAGGCCGCCACCTGCCGGCCTTCGAAGCGGACATTCTCCCTGACGTCGAGCCTGGTCCCGTCGAGGGTCGACTCCCGGGCGCTTTCCACGAATGCGTCGGCGACGGCCTTCCATCGCTCCGGGAGCGAGCCGGTGCCGAGGTTGACTATCGGGCTCTCCTCGGCCGGGTCAGGCTCGCCGCCTGGCCCGGAACGGACGTGGTTGTAGGAGTGGATGTCGTACAAGACGAATCCACCGTTGTCGGCAACCAATCCGTCGAGGGCTGCCGCCAGATCGGCGTAGAACCGGTCGTACAGGTGCAGGGACCCGGCAATCTCCTCCTTTTCGAGTGGCCTCCGCCACACCTCCAACCCCCAGGCATCGTCGGCAGTGAGGTAGACCGCATGGTCCCGCTCCCGGTTGAGGTCGATCTCGAATCGGGAACGATGGACCACCACATTGTTGGCGAATCGATGAGCAACAATCCCGGTGTGAGGGTCTTCCTCACGAAGGCGGCTGTGCCCGTCCAATGCGGACACCATGGCCAGTTCCGGGCGCAGCTCATGGCCGTTGTGGACCGCGGTGGCGATCACCGGATCCGGCGCGGACACGTCGAACGAGGCAAATTGCATAGGGTCCCATCAACGTTTTACCCGTTAGGGCACGTCACCGAAACCGATGATGGATGAGCGTCTGCGACGCACGCAGCGACGACGTCTCGGAGCTGACCGAGATTGGACCGCGAAATGTGTGGAGCCGATCGCCCGTCTCGGTGACGCCGCCCGACCCTAGGGTGCGGCCGCTTCCCGGAGCGTGGCCGGGACACCGCACTTCCCCTGACAGCGGTGATTTTCGCGCTCTGAGCCGGTCGGGGCCCGTGGAATACGAAACACTTGACCCGTGACACATGTGTAATTACAGTATTGAAGTCCATACCAGATGTCGTGGTCGCTTCCCCTTCAACCACAACATCTTGTGGTCGGTTGGCAAATCAGATGAACACCCGAGAGGGTTTGGACACCGCCCCGCCATCTGCCCGGCGAGGCGTCCCCAGTGCGAGGAGGCACGTTTCATGAGCAAAGGCCTGCGGATCACCCGTCGCTTCACCGAGGCCGGCAAGGACGCGTACGACCGGATCGAGTGGTCGCGACGCGACTCACGGATCAACAATCCCGACGGGTCCATCGTCTTCGAGATGACCGATGCCGAGATCCCTGCAGGGTGGTCGCAGGTCGCCTCCGACATCATGGTCTCGAAGTACTTCCGCAAGGCCGGTGTGCCCCAGATCGACGACGAGGGCAACCAGGTGGTGGGTGATGACGGTGAGCCGGTGCTCGGGCCGGAGCGCTCGGCACGACAGGTCTTCGACCGCCTGGCCGGCACCTGGCGGCATTGGGGGGAGAAGGAGGGTTACTTCGCCACGACCGACGACGCCGATGCCTTCGAGGACGAACTCAAGTACATGCTCGCCAATCAGATGGCCGCCCCCAACTCGCCGCAGTGGTTCAACACCGGCCTCAACTGGGCCTACGGGCTGACCGGACCCGCCCAGGGCTTCTGGTTCGTAGACGGGACCGACGGTCGGCTCGAGGCCTCCCCCGACTCCTACAGCCGGCCGGCCCCGCACGCCTGTTTCATCCTCGGTGTGAAGGACGATCTGGTGAACCCGGGCGGCATCATGGATCTCTGGGTCCGGGAGGCTCGCATCTTCAAATTCGGCTCCGGGGCCGGGTCCAACTTCAGCCATATCCGCGGTGAGAACGAGCGGCTCTCCGGTGGCGGCAAGTCCTCGGGTGTGATGTCCTTTCTCAAGATCGGCGACCGCGCCGCTGGTGCGATTAAGAGCGGAGGCACGACCCGCCGGGCCGCCAAGATGGTCATTCTCGACGTCGACCATCCCGACATCGAGAAGTTCATCGACTGGAAGAAGGTCGAGGAGGACAAAGCCCGGGTCCTGATCAACCATGGCGGTCTGCCCTCCGACTTCAACGGCGATGCCTACGCCACCGTGTCCGGCCAGAACTCGAACAATTCGGTACGCGTCAGCAACGACTTCATCAGGGCGGTCATCGACGACGACGACTGGGAGTTGAAGAATCGCACCGACGGCTCCATACGGAAGACGGTGAAAGCCCGTGACCTGTGGAACCAAATCGCCGAAGCGGCGTGGGCCTGCGCCGATCCGGGTCTGCAGTTCGACACCACCGTCAACGAGTGGCACACCAGCCCGGCGGGGGGACGCATCCGCGGCTCCAACCCCTGCTTCACCGGCGAGATGCGAGTGGCGACGGATAGAGGTCTGATCCCGTTCAAGTCGCTGGTGACGAGGGTCGCCGAGGGTGAGTCGTTCCAGGTGTACACGCATGACGCCACCAACCCGGACCACCCCACTGAGACCATCGACCTGAGCACCCCCAGCCAGGTCATGGTCACCGGCACCAACCAGATCCTCCGTCTCGAGTTCTCCGACGGTCGGGTCCTTCGCTGTACTCCCAACCACCGGCTCTGGACCGCAAACCGGGGATGGGTCCGCGCCGACGAGCTCGGCGAGGCCGACCAGATCCGTCTTCTCGACCAGGAGATCGATTTCGGCATGGCCTCGTGGGCAATGCCGGTGTCGACCAACACAGACAGTTACATGCTGCGGAAGTCGAGCCGCAGGTATGAGGTCAAACTCCCCGAGAAGTGGACCGAGGAGATGGCCCACTATTTGGGCTGGCTAGTCGGCGACGGCAGCATGACCGACGACACGGTCGTCACCGTGTACGGCTCGGAGGAAGAGCAGCACACCGCGATGATCCTGCATCGGGAGTTGCTCGCAGAAATCAACGGGGGTTTTGCGTCCAAGCCCGTAGCCATGGGCAATGGCACTTACCAGTTGCGCATCAGCCGAGCCGCCTTCAGCGGGTTTCTGAAGGCGCTCGGTGTGTCTCAGGCCAAGGCCGGCCAGAAGCGGGTGCCGTGGTCGATCTTCGAGGCGCCCAAGCCGATCGTCGCCGCCTTCCTCCGCGGTCTCTACGACGCCGACGGTTGCGTTCGCTACGGCAACACGACCACGTATGTGGGGCTGGCCAGCGATTCGAAGGAGCTGCTCCGAGATGTTCAGCAACTACTCGACACTTTCGGCATCCACGCGTCGATCTACTCGTCGCGGCGCCACGAGGCCTCGACTTTCGAATACACGACCAAAGGCGGAGAGACACGGGGCTACCGAGGCCGATCGGAGATCAACGATTTGCGAATCATGGGGTCGGACGTCGAAAGGCTCTTCGGGTCTGTCGGTTTCGAGCTGTCGATCAAGAACGACATCCTTCACCAAGTCCTTGTCGAGAAGACCAGGTACCGGACTCGACACTGGGTCCGTCTCAACGATCGAAGTGAGGACGGGTGGGAAACCACCTACAACCTGACCGAGCCCAAGAACCACTCCTACCTCACCCTGGGAATTCTTACCAGTAATTGCAGTGAGTACATGTTTCTCGACGACACCGCGTGCAACCTGGCCTCGATCAACCTTGTCAGGTTCTACGACGACGAGACCGGTGTCTTCGACATCGCGGGGTACCAGCACGCGGTTCGTCTCTGGACCATCGTGTTGGAGATCTCGGTGGCGATGGCTCATTTCCCCTCTCCGGAGATCGCCCAGGGCTCGTACGACTACCGGACCCTCGGTCTCGGCTACGCCAACCTCGGGTCTCTGCTGATGCGTCAAGGCATTGCCTACGACTCCGACGAGGGCCGGGCCATCAGTGGGGCGATGACCGCCATCCTCACCGGATATTCCTACGCCACCTCGGCTGAGATGGCCGGTGTGGTTGGGCCCTTCCCCCGTTACTCCGAGAACCGAGAAGCGATGCTTCGTGTGATCAGGAATCATCGCCGCGCCGCCTATGGCGACAACGACTACGAAGGGGTCAGCCACAAGGTCATGGCTATCGATCCCGATCTGTGCCCTGCCGACTTCCTCGCCGCGGCCCGCACATCGTGGGACCTCGCCCTCGAACAGGGTGAGCAGCACGGCTATCGCAACGCTCAATCCAGTGTGATCGCGCCAACAGGAACTATTGGCCTCTTGATGGACTGTGACACCACCGGGGTCGAGCCCGACTTCGCCCTGGTCAAGTTCAAGAAGCTGGCCGGTGGCGGCTACTTCAAGATCGCCAACCAGTCGGTGGCCCCGGCGTTGCGGAATCTGGGCTATGACGAGAGCCAGATCAAGGATGTCGTCGAGTACATCGTCGGCACCAGCTCCATCGACGGGGCGCCGCACATCAACCGTGAGACTCTCACCGCCAAGGGCTTCGACGACGAAGACCTGGCCAAGCTGGACAAGACGCTGCCCTCGGTGTTCGAGCTGAAGCACGCATTCAACGTGTTCACCTTCGGAGAGGAGACCCTGCAACGGCTCGGCTTTGGCGTCGACGAGTACACCGGGTGGGACTTCAACCTGCTCAAGGCGCTCGGGTTCGCCTCGAAGGAGATCAACGAGGCCAACGATCACATCTGCGGCCGGCAAACCATCGAGGGTGCCCCGCACCTCTTGGATGAGCATCTCCCCGTCTTCGACACGGCCAACAAGAACGGCAAGATCGGCGAGCGGTTCATCCACCACTACGGCCACATCAAGATGATGGCGGCGGCGCAGCCATTCATCTCCGGGGCGATCAGCAAGACGATCAACATGCCCCATGAGATCACGGTGGAGGACATCGAAGAGTCCTACCGGATGTCGTGGGAGTGGGGTCTCAAGGCGATGGCCCTCTACCGGGACGGGTCGAAGGCGGCTCAGCCACTCAATTCCACCTCCGACGAGGGTGATGACCATGAGGACGAGGCGCCCGCGATCACCGCCGCGTTGGAGGCGGAGAAGGCGATCCACTGGGGCAACCTCCCCGCGGGGATCTCGCCGACGCAGGCCTACCACCAGGGGATGAAACCACCGCGGTTCCTGCTCCCCGCCCGTCGCAACGGGTACAACCAGGAGGCGAGGATCGGCGGGCACAAGGTGTTCCTCCGTACCGGCGAGTACGACGACGGGACCCTTGGTGAGATCTTCATCGACCTGGCCAAGGAGGGGGCGACCCTCAAGGGAATTCTCTCCTGCTTCGCCATCGCCGTGTCCAAGGGTCTCCAATACGGGGTGCCGCTGGAGGAGTTCGTGGATACTTTCACCTTCCAGACCTTCGAGCCACGGGGCATGGTGGAAGGCCACCCCAACATCAAGATGGCCAACTCCATCGTGGACTACGTGTTCCGGGCCCTCGGCGTGGAGTACCTGGAGCGTGACGAGCTCGCCCAGGTGCCGCCGGACCGCGACCTGCAGCTCCCTGAGCCGCCCTCGGGCATGGCCGTGGACGCCGGCATCCAGCTCGACCTCACCGATGCCGCCGCCGAGTCCGACGTGGAGGCGGTGAGGGTTGCTGCGGCATTCGTGGATGCCCCCTCGAGCGATCCAGGCCAAGCCGTTGCCATCCAGGTCGAGGAGAAGGCCACGGTGCTGGCGGGGTCGGCAGCCATGGTCGACTCGGCCCTGCGGGAGAACATGGGTGACGCTCCGGTGTGCTCCAACTGCGGCCACATGACCATCCGCAACGGCTCGTGCTATGTCTGCCTCACCTGCGGGGACACCACGGGCTGTAGCTGATCTGCTTGATGTCGGTGGGTTCGTCGCCACCGATATCAGGCAAAGTCAACGGCAACCGCGGACGTACCCAACCCCGTCTCAACCCGGTGAAGAGAAAGGCCGTCACCCTGGCGATGGTTTTGGTTGTCGCGGCCTGCGGCGAGTCGATCGGATCCGGGTCGACTCCTTCCACCAGCCTCTCGAACACAACCACCGCCAGCTCCTCGATCTCCGCCCCGCGGGCCGGAGTGATCTCGGTAGGCGATCTGGGGGTGATCGTCCCGCCCGACGACGCGGGCGAGTATCCACCCGACCTCAAGGTGACGTGTGGTGGATCGGGCCCGTTCCCCCTGAGCGCCCTCGCCGGGATCGAACCGCTGGACCAGGTGGATCCGGGCGGGGTGACCGAGGCGATCGAGCCGTTTCTCGATAGTGAGGAAGGTCAATATTGGCCCCAGGAGGGGTGGCATGTTCTCCACCAAACGCACGAAGAGGTCTTGCTGGTGGTGAAGGTGGAAGGATCCCTGAGCTTCATGAACGTCTCCAACGACGGTTCTGGTTGGCGATGGGCTGGTTCGTCCGGAGGCGGGGACCACTGCTTGCTCGAGTTCGTCTACCCCGAATCGATCAACGCGGTCACATGGATCCTGGACCCCGCGCGCCCGCCGCTGACCGAGGAGTCCACCGAGATCGGTGTGGTACTGAACGAGGTGGAATGCGTCGACGGTCGGGAGATTCGCGACCGTCTTCTGCCTCCCGAGATAGTCATGACCGAGACCCAGGTCTTCATGGCATTTGCCGCCGAGACGCCACCGGGGACGGCGTTCACTTGCCCCGGCAATCCCGACACCCCCTATGTGGCAGAGCTCCCCGCGCCCTTAGGCGACCGAATCTTGATGCCCGGAGTACAGCTCGGGATCGATTTGGCCGAGTATGTCCCGGCACATGACACGAGCTATCCAACGTGAGCCGTTTGCGGGCTCCCATGGCGACAACGTACAACCTGGGCCCGGACAGGTTTCTTCGGAGACAGGGGATGCGCGGATTGGAGCGTCAGAGCCCGTCCCTGAATCCCTCTCGCCAGGACGGATATTCCGGCATCCAGCCCAACTCGCGCTTTGCCTTGGCGTTGGAGGAGCCGCGGATCCTGGTCATCATCGAAACCAGGGGCTCGCCGACCAACATCCGAGCAAGCCAGACCGGGACCCTTCGCGGTGGCTTGGCGCCGAGCACATCGGCCAGATAAGGGAGCCACTCGGACACCGGCGCCGGCTCATCATCGACCACGTTGTAGACGCCGGGCGCCCCCCGGTCGACGGCCAGCGCAGTCGCCATTGCGGCATCGTCGATATGGACGAACGACCAAATGCCGGTCCCCCGGCCCACTATCGGGACTCGACGCGCAGACACCCCGTCGAACATCGCCCCGCCCTTGCCCAGGGCTTGGCCCGGCCCGTAGAAACCGCCGTAGCGAAGGGCCAGACCGTCGATCCCCGGCGTGCCGGTAGTCACCGCCTCGAGATAGAGGATGGCGTCGAGAGTCTCCTTCACCTCCGGCGGAGGCGTCGTGTTCAGCGGATCCTCCTCGGTCTTGATCGGCCCACCACGTTGCTCGTTGGGCCAGCCGGCAAAGCTCTGGGCGACGAAACGCCTGGCTCCAGCCTCGAGCGCCGCCTGCAGCAGATGATCGGTGGTCTCGGTCCTGAGCCGGTTGGTATCGGCGAAGCTGTCGGCGAAGTGCCTCATGTCGAGGTTGCCGCTCAGTGAGGTCATCTGGTGGACCACGACGTCCGGCCCTGCTTCGAGGACCGCCCGTCTCACCGCCTCCTCATCCCTTCCGTCGAGGACGACGGGCGAAGCCCCGGCCAATCGCAGCCCGTCTGCCTTCGTCGGAGTGCGGGTGGTTCCCACCACCTCATGACCCGCATCGATCAGCAGCGGCACCAGACGTTGCCCGATCGCTCCGGTGGCACCCGCGAGAAAGACTCTCATGTCATCTCCTTTCTTCTTGCCGCTACCCAAGACGAGATGCCACCCACCCCTGTGACAACGCCCGATCGGTGTCACAATGAACGCTGCCGACTCGTCTCAGGGGGTCATGACCGCCTTTGCCGTCCCCGCAGCCGACGAAACCGACGCAACCTTGCGGCCGCTTCTCTTCTCGATCGCCTATCGGATGACCGGGAGCGTCACCGAAGCCGAGGACCTGGTCCAGGACACCTATCTGCGAATGCAGGACGCGGAGAATCGCGGCACCGAGATCGAGTCACGACGGGCCTACGCCTGTGCGGTGGTCACCCGTCTCGCCATCGACCATCTCCGCTCGGCTCGAGTCCGCAGGGAGGAGTACGTCGGCGAATGGCTGCCCGAGCCGATCGTCACTGATCGCACGACCGACCCCGAGCAACAGGCCGAGCTCTCCGACAGCCTCTCCATGGCCTTTCTCGTCCTCCTGGAGAGGCTCACCCCCCCGGAGCGGGCCGTTCTCCTGCTTCGTGACGTCTTCGGCTACGGATACGACGAGGTCGCCGAGCTGATCGGCAGGACCGAGGCCGCCTGCCGTCAGCTGGCCGTTCGCGCCAGGGAGAAGGTCCAGGAAGGCAAGCCACGCTTCGAGACGTCGGTCGAAAAGCGGTGGGCGCTGGCCGAGAAGTTCTTTGCTGCGGTCGAGCAGGGCGACACCGACGGCCTGGCCGAGATGCTCGCCGAAGAGGTGGTCCTCTACGGCGACGGAGGCGGCAAAGCACCGGCGCGAAGAGACCCTCTGCGGGGCGCGGCCGAGACGGCCCGATTCCTCGCTGCCTTCAGCCCGCGTGCCGACCGCGAGGGGTGGGGCCTGAGCCTGGTCGACGTCAACGGGCAGCCAGGGGCGCTGGTGCACGATCGGGAGGGTGAGACTGTGGCAGTGGTCTCCGTCGACATCTCCCTGGGCAGGGTCCAGGCGGTCCGAGCCGTGGTGAACCCCGACAAGCTCGGACATCTGACCGGAATCGACGGGTGAGCCACCGCGTCAGCTTGGCGGGATGACGCGCATTAGGTTCACGTGATGGACATAGTCGATCGACATTTCGCCGCCGAGAACGCCCATGACGTAGAGGCGACGCTCGCCACGTATACCGACGACATCGTCTGGGACGACGTGACCCATCCCCTGAGCCCGGTGCATGGCAAGGAGGCCGTCGGGGCCGTCTATACCGACATCCTCGCCGCCATCCCGGACGTGCATTTCGATTCCACACTCCGCTTCACCTCCGCCGACGGGGAATGGGTCCTCGACATCTCCAACGTCACAGGACATGTCGAGGGGCAATGGGCCGGCGTCGCTGGTGGCGGAGCGCCGGTGGAGATCCGACTCCTCCACCTGTTCCGAGTTCGCGACGGGCTCATCGCCTACGAGAACGCCTGGTTCGACTCGGCCGGCGTGCTCCGCCAGGTGGAGGCATACAAGTCCGGAGGGCCTTCGTAGACTCGACGCGGTGAGGAAACGGCTCGCCAGAGCCCATCTGGCCCTGTTTCTGTCTGTCGTCTTGATGGTCTTCGCCTGCACCGGGTCGGAGCAGCCCGAGCGAGTGTCCCTCCCCGAGGCGGCGGTGGAGATCCCGACAGCCACGACCGGTGTCACAGGAGGTCTCCCCGGCCGTCTCCTCGTGTTGGACGAGGACGACGGGATCATGACGGTTAGGCCCGACGGGGGCGACCAGGTCACTCTGGCCGAGCCCGATCCGGCCGTCGAGCGGGCCCAGCCCACCTGGTCTCCTGACGGCAGCCGGGTGGCGTGGACCGAGCGCCGCGACAACCAGGAAACCTTATTGATGATGTCTGCCGCCGACGGGTCGGGCATCGTGGAACGACCCTCTCCCGTCCAGGCGGTGTACATCGCGTGGGGCCCGGATTCAGAGCACATCGCCATCACCGGCAACACCGAGGACGGAAACCTCCTCCTCGTTGTGGCCGACCCAGAGGGCGAGCTGACCGTGATCGAGGAAGGTGCCCCCCTCTACTTCGATTGGGCCCCGGAGGGATCCGAGGTGCTGGCCCGGGTCGGAGAGAGGTTCGGATACGTCGCAGTCGACGGTTCAGGGCGAACGCCGGTGCCGGTCAGCGGTGAGTTCAGGCTCGGTGCCCACCTGGGTGAGTCGGTGGTGCTTGGGACCGGTCGGGACATCGGCGAGGCATTGGCCACAGCCAATCGGGAGGGTGAGGTCGAGCGAGAGTTGCTTCGGTATGCCACCCCCATGGCGTTCGTCGTCGACGACATCCGTGGACGACTCGCCGTGATGATGCGTGGTTCGCCGGAAAGCCAGCAGCTGTCGCAGGTAGAGGAATCCGATCTGCCCATCATCGAGCCGGATCAGCTCGTGGTGGTGGATGCAGCCGACGGAAGCCTGGTCGAAGTCACCCGGGCTCGCAACGTCGCGTGGTTCTGGAGCCCTGACGGGGACCAGCTCCTCTACACCACTATCGAGTTCCTCGATGGTGTCGAACGTCTGCGACTGCACACCTGGGACGGTGAGCGAACGACTTCACATCAGGCGTTCTCGCCAACGGGCGTGTTCGGGCGGGAGTACCTCGCCTACTTCGACCAGTTCGCTCTGAGCCTCTCCCTGTGGGCACCGGACAGCAGCGCCTTCGTCTATGCCGGCGGGAGCAGCCTCGAGGACGCTGGAATCTGGGTCCAGCCCCTGGATGGCGATGAGCCGTCGAGGGTGTCGTCGGGCCAGATGGCGGTGTGGTCACCGGTCTGAGACCCGGGCTGGCCGGCTGCCTAAGATCAGGTGATGCCCCGTCTCGACGCGATCGGCGTCATCGTCTCCGACATGGCCCGTGCCGTCGCCTTCTATGAGAAGGTCGGCCTCGACTTCTTGGCCGATCCGGACCAGGTCCACGCCGAGGCCGAGGGACCGGGCGGCCTCCGTGTCATGCTCGACACCGAGGCCACCGTGATGTCGTTCTCCGACTGGCAGCCCCCCGTCGGCGGCGGATACCGCAGCGCTCTCGCCTTTCTGTGTGAAGACGCCAGCGATGTCGATCGGCTCTATGAGGAGCTGCTGGCAGAAGGTGGCCACGGTCACCTCGCCCCGTTCGACGCACCTTGGGGTCAGCGCTACGCCACGGTGCTCGATCACGACGGCAACGCGGTCGATCTGTTCGCCCCGCTCCGATGATCGAGTCCGCCTTCCCGATCATCACCACAACCGACCTGCCCAGATCCATGGGCTTCTACGTCGACAAGCTGGGTGGCGTGGTCGGCTATCGGTTTCCGGAGGGAGGCGCACCGGTCTACGTCGGCCTCGATCTGGGCACCTCCCACGTGGGAATCGGGGAGGACAAGGAGCTGGACGCAGATGGCACGCAGCGTTTCTCCCTGTGGGTGTATGTAGAGGATTGCGACGCGACGATCGATGCCTTGGCCGCGGCGGGGACACCGGTGTTGGAGCCACCCGCCGACCAGCCATGGGGGGAGCGAACAGCCCGGGTGACCGACCCCGATGGCAACGTCGTGATCGTCGGGGCCAGGAGCCACTGACGTGGAGTTGATCGACAGGGCTGCGGGCTTCGACGAGCGCATCGCCGTCGCGGACCGCTCAGGGACCTTTTCCTATGCCCAGCTCCTGACAGGCTCGGCCCGCGCTGCGGCCCGTCTCCTGGCCGGTTCCGCCGACCTCACTGGTGAGCGGGTCGCGTTCATGGTCGAGCCTTCCTTCGACTACGTCCGTATCCAGTGGGGGATCTGGCGGGCGGGCGGGGTGGCGGTGCCGCTCTGCCTCACCCATCCCGCCCCGGAGCTGGAATACGTCCTCGACACGGTTCGCCCCAGCATCGCCATCACCTCCGACCGGTACGCCGACCTGCTCGGGCCCCTGGCCCGGTCTCGCGAAATAGAGATGCTGGCCGTTGAGGATGTCGACGCAGAACCCGTGATCCTCCCCAAGGTCGATCCGAGGCGCCCGGCCATGATCCTCTTCACCAGCGGCACCACGGGCCGGCCGAAAGGTGTGGTGATCACCAACGCCAACATCGAGGCCCAGATCGCCTCACTCGTCGAGGCATGGGAATGGTCGGCAGAGGACCGCATCCTGCTCACCCTCCCCCTCCATCACATACACGGGATCGTCAACGTGATCGCTTGCGCCCTCTGGAGCGGCGCCCGATGCGACATGCTCCCTGGCTTCGACGCGGCCGAGGTGGTCGATCGGCTCTCGAACGGCGGACTGACCCTGTACATGGCGGTGCCCACCATCTACCACCGGCTCATCGGCGACCTCGACACGGCCTCCGCGGAGGACCGGGCCCGTTTCAGGGAAGGGGTGAGCGCCCTGCGTCTGATGGTCTCGGGGAGTGCGGCCCTCCCGGTGCCGGTGCTGGAGCGTTGGCGGGAGCTGTCGGGCCACACCCTGCTCGAGCGATATGGGATGACCGAGATCGGGATGGGGTTATCCAACCCGTATCGCGGTGATCGCGTGCCCGGGTCGGTGGGGATGCCATTGCCTCAGGTCGAGGTCCGTCTCGTCGGGGATGACGGCGAGTCGGCGGCCGAGGGTGTGCCGGGCGAGATCCAGGTACGCGGGCCCACGGTTTTCGTCGAGTATTGGGAACGACCGGAGGAGACGGCCGAAGCCTTCACCGATGACGGCTGGTTCCGCACCGGCGACACTGCTGTGGTCGAGGATGGCCGCTACCGGATCTTGGGGAGGACGTCGGTCGACATCCTCAAGACCGGTGGGGAGAAGGTGTCCGCTCTCGAGATCGAGGAACTGCTGCTGAGCCACCCGGCGGTGAGTGAGGTTGCTGTCGTGGGAGTCGACGACCCGGAATGGGGTCAGCGTGTGGTGGCCATGGTGGTGGTGCCGACCCCGATGGAGAGCGATGAGCTGAGAGACTGGCTGAAGACCCGGCTCGCACCGCACAAGGTTCCCAAGGAGATCCACTTCGCCGACTCGCTCCCCCGCAACCCCATGGGCAAGACGATCAAGCCCGAAGTGGTGGAGATGGTCAGCTCACCACGCTGAAGACCCTCAGCCGATCTGGATCATCCGCGATGACCTCGCGCCGCCTCCACCACGTACCCCATGTCCCGATCGCCAAGGCCACGGACGATCAGGTCGTCGAGCAGCTCCGCAGTCCGCTCCAACTGCCCGGTGGGAGCACCGACGCGCCGGGCATGTTCCAACGCGAGTGCCAGGTCCTTTCGAGCCAGGTCAACGGTGAACGTGATTGGCGCGGTGCCGGGGTGGAGGTACTGCTCCCGGCGATAGGTGAGCATCGGGGCGCCGGCCGCCCCCTTGGCGAGGATGTCCATCGTCGTC
This sequence comes from Acidimicrobiia bacterium, assembly GCA_025937235.1. Classification (GTDB taxonomy): domain Bacteria; phylum Actinomycetota; class Acidimicrobiia; order Spongiisociales; family ZC4RG35; genus JARDZU01. Next base: position 36,652 of record JAICRU010000001.1, on the reverse strand, counting down.
TCGGGGGCTACCCCCGACATCTCGGCGAGGGCCACGGCCTCGGCAACGGCCTGGCTGAGACCGTAGAGCACCGAGTTGACCGCCAGCTTGAGCACCGCAGCCGAGCCGGTCGGCCCTACGTGTACCGGGTTGCCCACCGAGTCGAGCACCGATTCCACCTTCTCGTAGTCGTCGTCGCCGCCCCCGACCATGATCAGCAGCGTGGCCGCCTCGGCCGCCGCAATCGAGCCTGAGACCGGGGCATCGATGATGACTCCGCCCGCACCTTCGACCCTTGCCCTGACCCGCTCGAAGCTCACTGGCCCCGAAGTGCCCATGTCGATTGCGGTCTTGCCCTCGATGCCATCGATCAGTCCGCCATCGTCGTACACCGCCTCCAGCGCCTCACCGTCGGCCAGCATCGTGATGATGAACTCGCTGCTCGCTCCCAGGTCGGGAAGGCTGCTCGCCACCGCGCCGCCGTTCTCCCCCACCCAATCGTCGGCCGCATCGCGGGTGCGGTTCCACACTGTGACCTGGTGCCCGGCCCTGCCCAGATTGGCGGCGATCCTGGAGCCCATGCGGCCCAGTCCGACGAACCCGACCGAGTGGGGTCTCGTTATCGACATCCGGACCAGTATGCACGCCAACCGCGGCCCTTGATGCCACGTACTGTCCTCTGCGAATGACAGGCACGCGCCTTTGAAAGCGATCGTCTATCACGGGCCGGGTGACGTCCGGTTGGAGGAACGACCCGAGCCGGAGCCCGGACCGGGCCAGATCCGGGTGCGGGTGGCGACAGCCGGCATCTGTGGGACCGATGTGGGCGAGTTCGTCCACCAGCCCCATTTCTTCCCGATCGAGGGCCAGCATCCTCATAGCGGGCATCTCGGCCCGACCGTACCGGGCCACGAGTTCTCCGGGTGGGTGGTCGCCACAGGCCCCGAGGTCTCCGGATTCGAGCAGGGCGACCTCGTTGCCGTAGGGGCAGGGGTCTCCTGTGGTGCCTGCGCCCCGTGTCTCGCCGGGACCACCAATCTGTGCATCTACTACTGGACTGTGGGCCTTCACGGCGATGGCGGGCTGGCCGAACTGGCGGTTGTCCCCGTCTCCTCCGCCCTGAACCTCGCCGGCTCCCCGATCACCCCCGACCTCGCCGCGCTCGCCCAGCCCATGTCGATCGCAGTCCATGCCATCCGTCGGGGCCGCGTCACAGAAGGAGAGCGCGTTGTGGTCATCGGTGTCGGCGGCATCGGCACCTTCATCGTGAGGGCGGCCGCCTCGGCCGGGGCCGCCGCCACCGCGGTCGACATCGACCCCAGACGTCTCGAGGTCGCTGGACGTCTGGGAGCATCGACGACGCTCGATGTCTCGTCCGGTGGCATCGACGAAATCGACGGGGAACCACCCGACGTCGTCTTCGAGTGCACCGGCAGGCCCGAATCGCTGATCCGGGCGGTGAGCCTGGTGGCCGATCATGGCCGCTTGGTGGTGGTGGGGCATCAACCGGAGCCGGTGGCCGTCGACTTCAGGCAGGTCGCCCTCGACGAGCTGGAGCTCATCGGCACCCAAGCACATGTCTTCGCAACCGATCTCCCCATTGCCGTGGACCTGCTCGCCGCCGACCCGGGCGTCTGGGCCATCGTGGCGCCCAACGTCTACCCGCTGGACCAAGTGGTCGAGACGGGCCTGATCCCGTTGGCCCGAGGTGACGCCGGGCAGATAAAGCTGCTGTTCGACCCTGCCCTCCAATCGCCCCGACCGTTCGACACCGGGGTCTGACCGGGTCAGGCCCCAACGGCCAATGGCGCCTTCCGATTGCGCACGACGACGTAGGCGGGAACGGCTAGCAGGAGCAATCCGATCACCGAGATCATGGTGTAGTCGGTCGCTTGGTAGATCACACCGGAGGAGATACTGGCCAGGGCGGCCGATACCCAGGTAAGGGAGTCGATCCGTCCTTGGAGACGGCTCCTTATCTCAATGCCCACTCCCACCGTGAGCAGGGAGCTCCCGGCGACGAAGGCGAGGTTCCAGCCATAACCAAGGCCGAACAGGACTGCCACGAGCCAGGGCGTCGACTCGCTTGGCCCAGACGCGGCACCGAGAGCGGAGAGCCCGAGCAGTGCCATGCCGAGAAGGATCACCCTTATCGCACCCCATCGGTCGGTGAGACGCCCCGTGATCGGCGACAGGGCGAACATCCCCAGGGTGTGGGCACTCATCACCAATCCGACGATGCCCAGATCAGACCCGTGATGATGGATATGAAGCGGTGTGGAGGTCATGATCATCACCATCACCACCTGGCCGGCGATCATGGCGGTCAGGGCAACCCGGATCATCGGCAACCGAAAAGCAGGGCCCAGAGCCGCCGGCGCGCCCTGATCGGGATCGGGACGGTCGAGAGCGAGCGTGGCCGGGTCGGGGCGCAGAGCGATGAGATAGATGGCGAGGGCCACCGCCAGGAACACGAGGCCGATCAGAAAACCGCCCGCCAGCTCTGATCGACGCATGTCGAGGGCGACACGCCCCGAAGGCTGGAGCAGAGCGGGGCCGAGGACCGACCCGACGGTCCCGGCCCAGACCACTGTTCCCAGGGCGGCGCCGCGTCGATCCTCGGGATACATCTCGGCAGCGGCGTATCGGGCGAGATGGCTGGACGCGTTGCCCAGCCCGACAAGGGCCATCCCGACCAGGAGGAGAGGAAACGAGGCGATCCCGAATGCGACTATCGCCAGCACGCAACCGATCACGCCGGTGGCGTAGCCGGCCACCAGACCGGGTCTGCGGCCACGGCGGACCACACTCCGGGTGAGGAGAGTGGCGCCGAGGGCGGTGCCCAGCGTCGCCGTGGCGCTGGGCACGCCGGACAAGGTGGCCGAGCCGAGGATCTCGTCCGCAGCCAGTGTCGACACAGTCACCGCCGCGATGTAGGCGGTGGCCCCCAGGGCCACACCGACGAACAGGATCGAGGTCAGACGTCGGCGGACCGGGGTCGCGTCTTCGGTGTGATCAGTCTGCCTCAACCCGAGTCCCAGATTAGGTAGACGAGCGGCAGGGTTACGGAGGTTGGCAGACCTCAGCTATTCAAACGAGGGGCGCCGCTGCGAATGGGACAGCGAACCGGCGACACCAGATGAGCACGGCCCGGTGGATGGCCGGGTCGTACTCGAGAGGAAGCTGATAATTCTGGCTCCCCACCGTCCCCTTCACAGTGCCCAGGTCGATGTACTCGGTGGGCGTCCCGCCTGAGTATTGGGTGTCGGCCAGCAGCCAGACGTAGAGGTCGGGGCCGTTCTGGATGTCTGTGTCGTCCTCGAAACGCAACACATACTCCTCTCCCTGTGCATAGATGGTGGCTGTGCCCTGCGCGCTGTGGTCGATCCCGAACAACTGCCCGGACTGGATGGCCGTCGGCTCGGCCGGCCGGATGGTCGTGGTAGCCCCGATCGTCGATGTCGAAAGCTCGGTGGTCGGGGGAGCGATAGTGGTCGTGCCTGTGGAGGCGCCGGTGCCCAAGGTCGGGGTGAAGGCCTCCTCGAGGCTCTCTCTCGTCTCGACCTCGGTGAACAATGTGTCGGGGCGGAACAGGAGGAACGCGACCAAGGCGAGCGCCGTGGCACCCCCGGCGAAGAGCCAGCGCCGGCTCACCTTTGCGGCGGGGCCAGGACCGTGTCGATCACATGGATCACCCCGTTGGATGCCTCGATGTCGTAGCGGAGGACGGTGGCATCCCCCACCATCACGTTCTCGCCATCCACGGTGACTTCGAGCGGCGCTCCGCTGACAGTGGTCAGGGAATCCCCGTCCATGGTCATAACCATGGCCGAGTCTTCCATCATGGACACCAGGTGATAGCCGATCACCGACTGGAGCATCTCGCCGCCGGCAAGGGCCTCCTCCTGGGTCATCCCCGACGATTCGAGGTATGCGTCGAACGCGTTGTCGGTCGGGGCGAAGACGGTGAAAGGACCCTCGCCATGCAGGTCTTCCATCATCCCAGCCGAGTCGATGGCGGTGAGGAAGGTGCCAAGGTCGCCTTCGGCCTCGGCGACGGCGAGGACATCCTCACTCAGCATCTCCTCATCCGTCATCGCCTCAGTGGACGAGGTGTCGCCCATCATCTCCACGGTGGTGTCGGTCGTTCCCTCATCACCGCCACCACAAGCCGCCAGCAGGGCGATCATCACCAGTACGACCAGTGCTCTCGAGTTCATGTCTCATCCTCCATCGGGTCGACTCGGACCAAAGGTATGGGGAGCACCGGCCGGAGAGGCCCCGTTTCATGGTTTGTTGAGCGTTTGTTGCGTGTCGCGACATGATCGGGGCAAGTGGTGAAGCTTCCCGAAACGCGAGCGCGGGTCAGACCCCGGGATGATGCCGCCTCTTAGCATCAGGGCCATGGCCAGCACCGCACCGAGCGGCCAGCGCATCCTGCTCGTCGACGACGAGCCACGCATTCGCGAGGTGGTCGCCGGCTACCTGCGCCGGGACGGCTACCTCGTGGAGACGGCCGGGGACGGGGAGACAGCCCGGAAGGAACTCGCCGGCTTCAAGCCAGATCTCGTCGTCCTGGACCTGATGCTGCCCCTCGTGTCGGGGATCGAGATACTGACCGAGATCAGACGGCATGGGGATCTGCCGGTGATCGTCCTGACGGCCCGGGCCGAAGAGTCGGACCGAGTGGCCGGGCTCGAGTTGGGCGCGGACGACTACGTGGTCAAGCCCTTCTCTCCCCGGGAGCTGGTTGCCCGGGTCCGCTCGGTGCTGCGACGCACCGGCTCCAAGCAACTCGAGGGCCCCATCGAGTTCGACGGGCTCGTGGTCGACGCTGCAAGGAGAGTGATCACGGCCGAGGGCCGGGTGGCCGACTTCACCGCCAAGGAGTTCGACCTGCTCGCCTTCCTGGTCGAGAACCCAATGAGGGTCTTCAGCCGCGGCCAGCTCCTGGAGAGCGTGTGGGGCTCTTCGCCCGATTGGCAGGACCCCGCCACAGTCACGGTCCACGTCCGACGCATCCGCCAGAAGATAGAAGCCGATCCGCAGGAGCCTCGCTGGATTCAGACCGTGTGGGGCGTGGGCTACCGGCTCGGCTCATGAGAAAGATCACCTGGGCGCTACTCCTGGTGCTGGTCATTGTCCTGCTTCTGGCCGAGCTCACCATGGACGTGAGCGGGGCAGAGCGGCGTCAGCTCTACCTCACCTTCGGGGTGATGGCCGGAGCCACCTTCGCCGCCGCGATGGTGGCTCTTCGCCTCGCCAAGCGATTCAGGTCGCTGCGCACCAGCCTGCTGGTGGTGGCCTTCGCCGCGGTGGCCGTCACCGGGGCCGTGGTGGCCGTGGCCGCCCTCACCATGTTCATCGAGCCTCACGACCTCACCCTGGTCCTGGTGGCCATCGGCTTGGGGGTCGGTCTCGGGGGAGTCGTCGCCGGTGCGATCGCCCGCCCCCTGACCAAGGACCTGGCCGCCATCTCACACACCGCCGAGCAAGTGGCGCAGGGCGATCTCGCCGCCCGAACCGGAGTCGAGCGGGCCGACGAGCTGGGTCGGGCAGCCAGGGCTCTGGACGAGATGATCGACGCATTGCAGATGTCCGAGAGCGAGCGACGCAATCTGCTTTCCGCCATCGGGCACGATCTGCGCACCCCTATGGGATCGATGCAGGCTGCCGTCGAGGCCCTGCAGGATGGCGTTGCCCCCGATCCCCCCGCATATCTGCGCGGGCTGGGCAACGACCTCGAGCATCTTCGCCATCTCGTCGACGACCTCTTCCTGCTCGCCCGTATCGATGCCGGGCGTCTCGAGCTCTCCCCGATCGGAGTCGACCTCTCCGAGCTGGCCGACGAAGCGGTCGAGGCGATCACCCCATCCGCAGCCAAGAGGTCGATCGAGGTGAAGGTGGAGAGCCCGGGCCGTGTGGCGGTCCACGGGGATCCGGCCGCCTTGGGCCGTGTCTTCCGCAACCTGCTGACCAACGCGATCCGTCACAGTCCGGCATCAGAGGAAGTGCGTGTGGTAGTCGGTGTCGACGGTGATCAGGCGGTCACCACCGTCCGCGACCAGGGCCCCGGCTTCCCCGAGCAGGATGCCGAGAGGCTGTTCGACCCCTTCGCCCGGGCCGACGACTCGAGGAACCGGGAGTCGGGCGGCGCCGGGCTCGGGCTCGCCATCGCCAAGAGCATCGTCGAAGCGCACGGTGGCCGGATCAGCCTGGGCGCGGGTCCGGGAGGCGACGTCCGGTTCTCGGTGCCCTTGGGATGAACACCGAGCTCGGTCGACCCGATGGCAGTATTCACCGTCGACCGAAAGGCCCAGGATGTTGTTCGCCAGCGCAGTCCCCATCGAGTCGGGGAAGACCGACAGATATCGGGGTCTGGCCCGTGAGCTCCAGCCCCATCTGGGCGAATATGGGGACCTCAACCGGCGCTTCGAGGTCTCCCGTCACGCCTTCTGGATAAACCACGGGCGCCGTGGGGACCTGGGGGTCAGCGTCTACGACATCTCCGAGGAGGGTCTGGCCCGGATGCGTCAACGGGAGTGGCGGCCGGATGGCTCCGCCTACGACCGCTGGTGGCTCGGCTTCGTCCAGGACGTGAACGGCCTCGACATGCTGCGGACACCACCGCACCTCGCTCCACCCGAACCTGTCTTTTCCTGGACGGCGGACTGAGCACCGCTCGGTCTCAACCGGTCGGGCCGAAACGCTCGGTACGGATCGACATCGGGTGATGCCCGATGTCGACGAGGGTGCTCGCCACCTTCTCTACGAAGGATGTGGGCCCGCAGACGTAGATCCGGGGACTCCGGTCGGGATCCCAGGCGACCTGTTCCAGCATCGTCCGATCGACGCGGCGGCCGTAACCGCCCCAGCCCGCCGGCTGCTCCCGGGTCAGGGTCAGGACGATCTCCGTCTCGTCTGAGCTCTCTCGATCCTCGAGCTCATCGCGATAGATGACGTCGTCGATCGTCCGCGCCGAATAGAGCAACCTGGTCGGGACCTCGACGCCCGCAGCGAGGCGATGGCGCAGCATCGCTCGGAAAGGGACGACCCCCGAGCCCCCTGCGATCATGAGCAGCGGCTCTGCCATCACCGACTTCCAGACGAAGTAGAGACCGATCGGCCCTCGCATCTCCAGCTCGTCCCCCGGCTCGATGACATCGAAGAGGTAGGGAGAGACCTCGCCTTCCGGGAGTCGTTCCACGGTGAGGACGAGATGGTCGTCTTCGGGAGCAGACGCGATCGAGTAGCTGCGTTGTGCCTGGTACCCGTCCTCCGCGGTGAGCCTGATGTCGACGTGCTGGCCGGGGATATGGCGCTCCCACGTCGGGCGCTCGAAGACGATGCTCTTGACCCGGTGGGTCTCGACCCTCGTTTCGAGGACCTTTGCCGCGAGCCAGTACAGAGCGGCCCCGCTCAGACTTCCGCGCCGGTGGAGAGGTGCACAGAGCGGTTCCCCATCAGTCTCCCCAATACCGCTGCTCCCGCCACGGGTCGCCATAGTCGTGATAACCGTTGCGCTCCCAGAATCCTCGTCTGTCGCCGGCCATGAGCTCGATACCCCGCACCCACTTGGCGCTCTTCCAGAAGTAGAGATGGGGAACGAGGAGACGTGCCGGGCCCCCATGCTCCGGAGCAAGTGGCTGGTTGTCGTGGCCGATGGCGATCCAGGACCTACCTCCCATTACATCGGCGAGGGGCAGGTTGGTGGTGTATCCGCCATAGCTGTGCGCCATCAGATGGGTCGCGTCCGTCTCCAGCCTCTCGAGAAGGACGTCGAGGGAGACTCCGGTCCAGTTCATGTCGAGCTTCGACCACTTGGTGACACAATGGATGTCCTGGGTCACCGTTTCCATGGGGAGTGAGTTGAACTCCTCCCAGGTCCAGGATCGCGGCTCATCGACCAAACCCGTGATCTCGAAGTTCCAGCTGTCGAGATCGATCCGTGGGGTAGGCCCGGCGGAGAGGACCGGGAAATCATGGGTGATGTATTGACCGGGTGGGAGCCGGTTGGATTCGACCTCAGGTCGCCTGCCGGTGAAGCCTCGGGAGATGATCGCCATGCGTGGCAGTCGAGGCTAGTTGGCCGCACCCGATCGATAGGATCGCCCCGCAGCAGATCAGGAGCGATCCCAGCTCGATGGCGCCTGGGCCCTCGTGGAGGTGGATGGAGCGGAGGTCGACCCGGAGGCACTACGTGAGGTCAGTTTCGACAATGGGCACGTCAGTGGGAGGGTCGGGGTCAATCGCTCCCACGGGTCCTACACGGTCACCGGAGACAGGCTCGAGTTCGGACCGGCAGCTAACTACCCGAATGGCGGGCCCACCCCACCTGATGGACCTGGAGAGCAGGTTCCACCGAGCACTTCAGGGAGAGCACACGTTGCGCATCGAGACCCGGCTCGTGCTCGGCGACCTGGTCCTGGTCTCCGGCCGGGCGCTATCGACGACTAACCAGGCATGTGACTTTTTCTACTCGTCGGCCGTCACCCGATCGTTGCGGCTCAGCCGCCCGACCAGACGCCGCTCCAGGGCAGGCCCGAACCTGATCCCTACCCAGACGATCAGCCCGAAACCAGCGGCCGCAGCAGCCCATACCCATGCCGGCGCCCCCTGGAGGCCGGCCATGCCAAAGACCCCGGCAGCGACCGCAGGGATCCGGCCCACGGTGGCGATCAGCATGAAGCGGCGGAATGAGATGGAGGAAAGCCCGGCCAGGGCACAGACGGCGTCGTCGGGAAGCAGCGGAAGCAGGAAGATCAGCCAAAGCAACAGACTGCCCCGGGCCGAGATGACGGCTTCGTATCGCCGGATTCGCTCGGCGCCGGCCAGTCGCACCGCTACGGGGCGGCCCCAGCGCCGGGCCACGAGGAACACCAGGGCAGAACCGAGGGCCAGCCCGGCCAGGCTCAGCACCAAGGCGGGCCACGGGCCGAAGGCGAGTGCGCCCACAGGCGGGAACAGGGTCCCCGGGATCGGGACGACCACGACTTGGGCGGCCAGGGCAAGCAGATATGCGATCGGGCCCCAGGCGCCCAGGCCCTCGACCCACGCCCTGAATTCCGCCGGCGAGCCAAAGACATAGGAGAACTGCTCCCACCAGCGACCTATCTCATCCCAGAAGAGCGCCGACACGGCGACGGTGGCCAATGCGAGCAGCCAGAGGATTCTCTTCGGGCCACCCCTCGAAGACCCGGGGGCAGCGGGGGAATCGTCGGAACCGGCGGGACTGACCACCATCCCCGGGATGGTCGCGCACGAGACGAGTGACCTCAATCCGGGAACACCCCCGGGAGCCCCCGATGGGATCAGGGTCGTCGCGCCAAGCGGTGGTCAGCCGGCGAGCCCCGATCCCAGCTTCTCCACCGTCGAGGCGTTGTGCTGGGAGGTGAAAGCCAGCAGCACAACATCGACGCCGGCGTCGAAGAGGGCCTCTGCGCGTCCCGCGACCTCCGACGGGTCGGGCTCTGGGTCGAGCCGGAGGTGCGAGGAGAGGGATATCTCGGATGGATCCCGCCCAACGTCCGAGCAGTGCTGCCACAGAACGTCACGCAGCCGACGCCATTCGTCGAGCTCGTCCTCGATGAACATGGCGTCCCACATCGAGGCATACCGGGCCGCCAGGCGCAGGGTTCGCTTCTCACCCCGCCCCCCAACCACGATCGGCGGTCGCGGCTCCTGGAGCGGTTTCGGCTCGTTGCGCGCTTCACGCAAGGTGAAGAACTCACCGTCGAAGTCGGTCGTCTCCTGAGTGAGAAGACGGTGGATCACCTCGGTGCCCTCCTCGAATCGCGTCATCCTCTCTCCGACCGTGCCCAGCTCGAACCCGTAGGCATCCGCCTCGAGCTCGTACCACCCGGCGCCCAAGCCCAACTCCAGCCGCCCTCCGGAGACGATGTCGAGTGAGGAGGCCATCGCGGCGGTCACGGCGGGATGACGGAAGTGCATGCCACAAACCATCGTGCCCACCCGGATCCTGCTGGTGGCTTGGGCCAGAGCGGACAAGGTGACCCATGCCTCGAGACATGGACCGGAGGTGTCGCCTCGCAATGGATAGAAATGGTCGAAGTTCCAGGCGGACTCGAAGACGTCGATCTGGTCGGCGGTCTTCCACACCTCGGACATGCTCGACCAGGTGGTGTGATGGGTCGGGGTCTTCACGGCGAAACGGGCCACGTCTGCTCCCTTCGCGAACTTATTGCCGGGGACAGATCGTATTGGCTACTGTCGAAGCCCACAATCGATTGTGGAAGCAACGGGATCCAACGTTTGGCAATCGATTGTGGGGCATCTGGATCGTGACCAATCGCCGCCTCGAGCGGGCAGGGGGCGAGCAACGAGGAGGAATGAGTCGAATGGACACAAGGCGAAGAACGCCCCAGTGGTCGAGACTGCTGGTGGTTGTCGCCCTGCTGGCTGTGGCGTGCACCAGCGGCGGGACCACCGAGACCACGGGGGAGGATGGAGAGGCCCCCACCACCACTGGCGGGGAAGGGGAGGCCCCGGCCACGACCGAAGGGGGAGACGAGGGAGGCGAAGGGAGCGGAGATGTCTTCGTCCATGCCGCCGACGACGAGGCAACCACTGTCGACCCGGCCCAGGTGGAGCCGGGGGAAGGCGGTGAGACCATCATCACCCAGGTCTACGAGCGTCTGATCGAGGTCGGCCCCGATGGGCCCGACCTGGTCCCCGGTCTGGCCACCGAAGTCCCCACGATCGACAACGGTCTCATCTCCGAGGATGGGCTCACCTACACCTTCCCGATCAGGGAAGGCGTCGTGTTCCACGACGGGACCGAGTTGACGGCCGAGGACGTGAAGTATTCCTGGGACCGCGCCATGACCATGGACCTCCCCGAAGGAAACGCCGGGCTACTGGCCGACATCGTCGCCGAGACGAACGTCGTCGACGACCTCACCTTCGAGGTCACCCTCTCCGAGCCGAGCGCCTCGTTCCTGAACGCGGTGGTCACCGCCTCGGTGGCGTCGATCGTCAGCCAGGACGCTGTCGAGGCCAACGGAGGCGTGGTCGCCGGTGAGGTGAACGAGTTCCTGACCGCCAACCCGGTCGGGACCGGTGCCTACGAGCTGACTGCATGGAACCGGGGTGAGAACTTCCAGCTCGGCGTGTTCGAGGACTACTGGGGGACACCGGCCAACATCGACGTCCGCATCGACATCGCCCCCGACACCGACACCCGGATCCTCGGCTTGCGAGCCGGGGAATACGACATGATGGAGATCGACCCCTCACTGGTGCCGGACCTCGAAGGCGCGGAGGGTGTCGAGATCTACTCCGGTGAGTTCCTGCTCGAACCGATTCACATCGGGTTCAACACCAGGTTCGAGGAGGGCTCCCTGCCGCCGGAGGACACCATCGGCCCCGACTTCTTCCAGGACCCCCTGATCAGGAGGGCGTTCAACCTCACGTTCGACTATGAGGGCTTCATCGCCGGGGCCCTGGGCGGGATGGGTGGAACGGTCCCGCATTACTTCCCCCAAGGGATGCTCGGGTACAGCGAGGACTACCCGGTGTACGAGCAGGACCTGGCTGCTGCCCAGGCCCTGTTCGAGGAGGCCGGGGTATGGGACGAGGGCTTCACGGTCTCGGTCATCGCCGAGGAAGGGAACCTGTTCGAGGTGGCGGCGCTCGTGCTGCGTGACTCGATGGCAGCGCTCAACCCCGCGTTCGAGATCCGTGTCCTGGCCCAGGCGGAGGCCCAGTTCGACGAGGCCCACGCCTCGGACCCGGTCCCCTATGCGATGTGGGTGAAGAACTCGGACCCATTCGCCGACCCGGACGCCCTGATGAATGCCTACATCCATCCCGACGGGGAATGGGGCACGGTGCACGGGATGAGGGAGATGTATCAGGACCCCGACGCCATCGCAGGGCTCATCGATGAAGCAGGTACCGAGCTCGACACCGATGCTCGGCTGGCTCTGTATGAAGAGCTGGCTCCGATGCTCTACGACGACCCGATGTGGATCATCGCCGGCAACGAGACGGCACTGAACGCACATCGAGACACCGTTACGGGTTTTGTCATGAACCCGCTGTGGCCACGGCCCAGCGTGAAGTTCGCCTTCTACGACAAGTGACCGAAGGATGGGGGGCCCTGTCGACAAGGGCCCCCCACCTGCCACACTGAGTCACGCTTCACGGTTTTCACATGCAGATACGGGACTACCTGATCCGGCGCCTGATGGTCCTGCCGATCCTTTTGATCGGTGTCTCCATCATCGTGTTCACCCTGACCCGGATCGGTGGCTCCCCGATCGGGATCTATCTCTCCCACGAGATGACACCGGAGGAGGTGGAGCAGCTCGAGGAGCGCTACGGGCTGAACGAGCCCTTGCCCGTCCAGTATCTGGCCTGGGCCGGCGGGGTCCTCAGCGGCGACCTCGGCTGGTCCGGTGTGGCGGTAGCCCCGGTCACCGCGGTCTTCGGAGACAAGCTGACCGCGACCATGGAGCTGGCCACCGCCGCCGGCATCGTCGCAGTCACCCTGGGGATCACACTGGGGACCTTCGCCGGCTCGCGGAGGGACCGCTTGCCCGACCATCTCACCCGGGTCTTCTCCGTGAGCGGCTCGAGCATGCCCGACTTCTGGTTCGCCATCCTCCTCTTGATCGTCTTCTGGGTGTATCTGGGGTGGTTCCCCATCGGGCGCTCGGACCCAGCGATCTGGGCCTCGATCGCCCATCCGACCGGCCTGTACACCGTCGACTCGCTGATGGCCGGCAGCTGGCAGGCACTCCGGGACGCCATATGGCACCTGATCCTGCCCGCCATGACCCTCGGCCTGGCCACTACCGCGATCATCACCAGGATGATGCGCTCCTCCTTGGTAGAGGAGCTCAACGAGGACTATGTCGACGCAGCCCGGGCCAAGGGCCTCCCCGAGCGGCTGGTACTGAAGCGGCATGCCCGGCGCAACGCCCTGATCCCGACGGTCACCGTGATCGGGCTCAGCTTCGGCTTTCTCCTTCAGGGCACCGTCGTGGTCGAGATCCTCTATCAATGGCCGGGAATGGGAAGATGGCTGGCCGACGCGGTGCTCCGTGGTGACCAGGCCACGATCATGGCCTACGTCTTGTTCACCAGCGTGCTGTTCCTCACGGTGAACCTGGCCGTTGACATCATCTATGCCTACCTCGACCGCCGCGTCGTGCTGGGAAGCTGAACATGGCCGAAGTCGCCCAGCACCCACCCGTCGTAACCACCCCGGTATCCGGCCCACTGGCGGTTCGGCTGAGACGACTGGGCGAGATCGTCCGTCAGGTGCTCCGCAACCCGGTAACGGTGATCGGGCTGGTGATCATCGTCCTCATGTTCACCATGGCTCTGCTGGCACCGGTGATCACCACTCCCAACGAGCCGAACCCGTACCAGATGCCCCGGGACTGGAGCGCCCTCAACGAGCCGCCGGGGACGCCGGGCCACCCGCTCGGCACGACCGCACATGGCGGGGACGTCCTGTATGGGATCATCTGGGGTTCCCGCACCTCGCTCCGCCTCTCCCTGATCGTGGTCGGGGTGACGGTGACCATCGGCACGATCGTCGGCAGCCTCGCCGGGTATCTGGGTGGCAAGGTCGACGAGTTCCTCATGCGGGTAGTCGACATCTTCCTGGCCATTCCCGAGCTGATCTTCGCCCTGGCCATCGCCGCCATGCTGGGCCCGTCCTTCACCAACATCATCCTGGCCCTGGCGGTCGTCTACTGGGTGAAGTACGCCCGCATCATCCGGGGCCAGATCATGCACATCAAGCAGAACGACTACGTCGACTCGGCGCGGGTAATCGGTGACTCGAAGTTCCACATCTACGCCAAGGACGTGCTGCCCAACTCGTTCACTCCAGTCATGGTCCAGGCGACGATGGACATGGGCTCCATCGTCCTCGTCGGAGCCACACTGAGTTTCATCGGGCTGGCCGAGGCCGGCCTGGCCGAGTGGGGGGTGCTCGTCAGCGAAGGCCAGGTCGGGATCTCGACCGGCCGCTGGTGGGCGTCGACGTTCCCGGGGCTGATGATCTTCCTCTGGGCCCTGGCCTTCAATCTGGTCGGCGACGGCTTGCGGGACGTGTTGGATCCCCGGACCGAATCGAGGTGACCGCGACGGCCTTCGCGGATACCACTTCGGGGAGGTCCGGCGTCGGGCTGGTCGCCTCCGTGCAAGACCTGAGCATCCACTTTCAGACCAAGACGGGGATGCTTCACGCCGTCGACGAGGTCTCGTTCGATATCCGGGACGGGGAGACACTCGGCCTCGTTGGCGAGACCGGTTGTGGGAAGAGTGTGACCGCCCGTGCCTTCATGCGCCTGGTGGCCACTCCACCCGGCGTCTATGCCGGGGGCCGGATCGACTTCTGGTCGAGCGAGACGAGGGCTGCCGGCGGGGGCCCGGTCAACCTGCTGACCATTCCCGAGGACGAGATGCTCGGGATCAGGGGTAATCGGATCGCGATGATCTTCCAGGATCCGGGCAAGGCGTTGAATCCCGCCCTGTCCATCGGTGACCAGCTGGCCGAGGTCTTCTACCAGCATCGCAGCGATGAGCTACTCGACCCTCTCGGGCCGGGCACACCCGCCGTCGTCCGCCGTGCCGCGAGGCAGGAGGCGACCCGTGTCGAGAAGATCCTGCTCAAGGTGCCGCCACTCCGCTCACAGGCGAACAGGGTGAAGGCGGCGGTGGATGACCGGGTGGCCGCCGCCCTGGCCGATACCCAGATCCCCAACCCGGGCAAGATCATGGATCGCTATCCACACGAGCTCTCCGCCGGGATGAAACAGCGGGTCCTCATCGCCCAGGCCTTGGCATGTGATCCAGACCTGCTCATCGCCGATGAGCCGACAACGGCGCTCGACGTCACGGTTCAGGCGAGGATCCTGGAGCTGATCGCCGAGCTGCTCGATCGGCACGACACCTCGGTGCTCTACATCAGCCACGACCTGGCTCTAGTCCGGGGCATGTGCGACCGGGTCGCGGTGATGTACGCGGGCCGAATCGTCGAGATCGGGCTCACCGAGGAGGTGTTCAGCGATCCATTGCACCCGTATACCCGTGGCCTGATGAATGCGGTCCCCTCCTCGGCCCACCGACGCGGCGCGCTGACAGCCATCATCGGCTCGGTCCCGGAGTTGATCGACCCCGAGCCCTCGTGCCGGTTCAACACACGGTGCCCCTATGCCGCAGGGGTGTGCCGGAGGCTGGATCCTCGCTTTCTGCGTCACACCCTCGAGCATGGGGTCGTCTGCCATGCCCACGACGATCCGGCCGCGCTGGCGGCACGGCCGGACGAGATGCCCAGCTTCGCCAGGGTGGACGATGCACGCTGAGGACAGCGCCGGATTCCGCTTGATCGGTCATTCCGACCTCGACGGGTATGGCGATGGGATGCAGGTCATGCCCAACGGTGAGGCGCTGTACGTGGGTCATTTCGGCCCGAGCGGGATGGGCACTTCGATCCTCGACATCTCCGACCCCTCGCATCCGACGATGGTGCATCAGTGGCCGGCGCCGCCCGGGTCGCACACCCACAAGGTGCAGGTCGCCGAGGGGATCCTGATCGTGAATCACGAGCTGTTCCGCTCCGAGGGGCCGGCGCCGGTCGGGATGGCCCTCTACGACCTGGCTAACCCCTTCGAGCCACGTCAGATCGGCTTCTTCGACACCGGAGGCAGGGGGATTCATCGCATCGTCTACGAGGGAGGCAGGCTCGCCTATGTCTCGGTGACCCCGGAGGGCTATACCGGCCGGATCTGGATGATCGTCGATGTGTCCGATCCAACCCGACCGGCCGAGGTCGGGCGCTGGTGGTGGCCCGGGATGTGGGTGGGCGGGGGCGAGGTTCCCGACTGGCCGGAGACCGAGGACCGCATCGCTCACCACGCCATGGTCTGGGGCGACCGCGCCTATCTGGGGATGTGGGACAGCGGCATGGTCATCCTGAACATCTCCGATCCAGCCTCCCCGACCCGTGTCTCTCACCTCGCCTGGGAGGAGGGGGGCCATACCCACACCTGTCTTCCCATGCCCGATCGCGACCTCGTGATCGTGACCGACGAAGCCATCACAGAAGACTGCGCCGGGCCACCCCATATGGTGCGCGTCGTCGACATTGCCGATGAGACGACACCGTACGTCCGAGCCATCTGCCCCGTGCCCGAGGGCGACTTCTGTGATCGTGGGCTCCGCTTCGGCGCCCACTGCCTACATGAGAACCGGCCCGGGAGCTACCGCAGCCAGGAGATCGTCTTCGTCACATACTTCAACGCCGGCCTGAGGGTCTACGACCTCTCGGACCCGGACAGCCCAGCGGAGATAGCCCACTGGATCCCGGAGTGCCCGCCTGGCCAGAAGGCGGCCCAGATCAACGATGTCTTCGTAGCGGAAGACCACACCGTGTACGTCACCGACCGGGTGAACGGAGGCGTCTACATCCTGGAGCCCGACTCAGAGCTGTCGAATCGACTGACCGCTTCGACGTGGAGCCCGTGAGAGGAGACCATTGACCACCTACGACGTCCACGCCCATTGCATCCCCGAGGACCTCATCGACATGCTCAGGGCCGATGGCCCGGAGTACGGGATCGAGGTCGTGTCGGACGAGAAGGGCGAGTCGGCGGTCATCGCCGGCCGGGTCCGCCTCGCCCCTTTCCGGTCGATCCTCGGCGACACCGCTGCCCGATTGGCCGCCATGGACGCGAGCGGGGTCGAGGTCCAGGTCATCTCGAGTTGGGTCGATCTCACCGCATACGCCCTCGAGCCCGAGCGAGGCGCCGCCTACTCGCGGCGGGTCAACCAGATCCTGGCCGATCATGCCGCCGAGCACCCCGATCGGTTCCTCGCTCTCGGCACCGTCCCCCTGCAAGGCCCGGAGCAGGCGGCGGAAGAGCTTCGGTTCGCAGTGGAGAACTTGGGCATGGTCGGTGTTGAGATCGCCACCACCATCGACGACGCCGACCTGGACCGGGCCGGGCTCGACCCGTTCTGGGAGGCGGCCGAGCATTTGGGCTGCTTTGTCCTGCTCCATCCCTGCAACCCGTTGCCCGGGGTCGATCTCGCCCGCTACTTCCTGGACAACATGGTGGGCCGTCCCGCCGAGAGCACCATCGCGGTGGCCGGCCTCCTCTTCGGAGGCGTCCTGGAGCGGTTCCCCGACTTGAACATCTGCGTCGTGCATGGCGGTGGCTTCGTCCCGTTCCAGATCGGCCGGATGCAGCGAGGCTTCGTGGCCGCCTCGCAACGCACGGCCGAGAACATCTCCACCCCGCCGTCGGAGCTGGCGCTGCGTCTCTACTACGACACCGTCCTCCACGACTCGAAGGCACTGCGCTTCCTGGTCGACCAGGTCGGAGTCGACCGGGTGATGATGGGCACCGACTACCCCTTCGAGATGGGAGACCCGGAGCCTGTCCGCACCGTCGAGTCGATCCCAGGTATCGACGAGGAGCAGCGAGACATGATCCTCGGCGGCAACTTCGCCCGGATCCTGGAGGGCATGCGGCCCTAGAGGGCTAGTCCTGCCCCAGTTTCTCCGCCAGCCACCGGAAGGTGGCCGGGGCCCAGTGTGACTGGTATTTGAAGGCGCAGTGTCCGGCGTCGGCGTACACCCGTGCCTCCTTGCCGGTGGCCGGGCCGGTCTCGAGCATGAAGTAGATGTTGCCGATGGGGGCCAGATGGTCGAGCTTCCCGTTGATCATCAGCACCGGCATCGTGATGTTGTCCAGGATCCCCTGCTCGGACAGGGCCCACCGCTTGAAGTCCTCCTTCTCCTTCTCCACCGAGGTCGCCGGGAATGAGGGAGGGTCGTCCACTCCGCCGAAGCGCCACGTCGCCCGCTCGTTGCGAACCCGGACGAACTCCTCCAACTCCTCATCTCCCATCACGTACCCGAAGGGATGGCCGGCGTTGGCCACCACGGCCTTCACTTTCTCCGGCGCGGTCCCGGCCAGCTGCATCACCGAGTAGCCGCCTCGGCTGATCCCGAAGGCGCCGATGCGATCACCCGCTACCTCGGGTCGCGATGCCAGGTAGTCGACCGCCGCCTCCCAGGCAGACACCGACTCGGGTGCCCACGGGAACGGGTTCTCCCCGGTGTCGGGACCGTCCATCACCAGAGACGCCAGGCCGTTCTCCATGCACAGGTCCTGGGCGAAGCCGCGGTCCTCCTTGAACACGTCGGCTCCGCACATGATGAGCACGGCCGGCACGGGTGTGTCCGACACAGGAGAGCGGAAATGAGCCCGCACCGTGCGGCCCTGGTGCTCGAAGTCGACCACCTCCATGGGAGGATCGAGATGGGCACACGCCTTCAGATAGGCCCGGGCGCAGTCCTGGCTGATCCTGGTCTTGACCTCGCTGATCTCGCCGGGGAAGCGCCCAATGGCGTAATAGCTCTTGGCGTTCAGATAGGCCTTCCGGGCCCCCTCGTAGTCCCCCGACGCCTCCAGCCGATCGCCTTCGTCCTCATGCCGACGCCCCATCTCCTCCCACACCGGGACCCACTTGTCCTCCGTTGTCCCCTCCACCCTGGACACCGCCTCTTTCAACTCCTCGATGTCGTCGATCATCGAGAGCCAGCGGCGATAGAAGCCGCCGTGGGCGACGATGAACGGATCTTCGTTGGGGGCAAACCCCAGATCGGGCTGGGTGGTGGTGGTCATTCACTGCCTCCTTTGGCAACCATGCTGTCGAGGCTCATCCCGAGGTCGTCGAGGATGACGATGGCGGCGTTGCGCCCCGGGCCCCCGGTGATCGACCCACCGGGGTGGGTGGTGGCCCCCGTCTGATAGAGGCCTTCGATCGGCATCCGGTGCGAGGCCCATCCCGGCACCGGACGCTGTGGCCCGCCGTAGGCAAGGCCACGGTCCCCGCCGTGGATCGTGCCCCGCCACATGTGGGGGTTCCCGGCTTCGATGTCGACCGGGCTCTTCGCATTCCGGGCAAGCACATGGTCCTCGGACAGATTCGGAGCGCAATCGAGCAGCGCCCCGAAGTGCTCGGCGGCGAGGACGTCCTTTCCTGTCGCCCAGTCGCCACCCAGGTCATCGGGACACTCATAGGGCGCCAGGCTCAGGATCTTCAAGGTGTGACCTCCTTCGGGTGCCCGGGTCTCGTCGACCAGGGTCGGCGTGGCGAACAACAGGAACGTCCCGGGCCGGTGAAGCCGTCGCTCACGCAGGCCCCGTCCGAATTCGAGCACGTCTTCGGGCCAGGGGGCGGGGCCTGCCGAGACCGCCGCCACCGACTCGCCACGGGACGAGATGAACCGGGGCGCCTCGGTCATGGCGTAGTAGGAGGCGAAAGAAGACA
The DNA here is from genome assembly GCA_025937235.1 of Acidimicrobiia bacterium. GTDB lineage: Bacteria > Actinomycetota > Acidimicrobiia > Spongiisociales > ZC4RG35 > JARDZU01. The sequence goes on along the minus strand of JAICRU010000001.1, from coordinate 17,350 downwards.
GGCCTTCGTCGTAGGTGTCCACGCCATAGAGGAAATCATCGCCCCAGAGCTCGGACGGAGCCATGTCGACCAGTGTCTTGACATGGATCGATGACACCACACCGACCCGGGCCCGGTATTGCTCGCCCTCCTCGGCCTCCACGCCTACACAACGCCCGCCCTCGGTGATGAGCGCGGTGACCAGAGTGTCTGTGACGATGGAGCCACCGAATGCCTCCAGGGCTGCGGTGAGAGCGCGGGGCAGGCTGGCCGACCCGCCGACGGGAACCGACCAGCTTCGGGACTGCCTGCCCCCCACCAGCGAATAGGCGAGGTAACCGGACCCGGGCGAATCGAGGGGCTGTGCGGTCTGAAACGCCATCCAGGTCATGAAGGCCTGGACGTGGCGGCTCTCGAACTCCCTCCGGATCACCTCCCACGCCGACATGACGTTGCGACGCCGCCATACCGTGCCCGCTGGATGCGCGGATAGTGCGTCGTCGAGCGAGGGGCCATATCCGATCGGAGTGAATCGATATGAGCTGTACACCCCCTTCACCTGATCGAACTCCTCGAGCATGTTGCGATACGCGACGGCGTCGGATGCCGAGAACCTGCTGATCTCCTCCACGGTCCGTTCCACGTCGAGCCACATGGTGAAGCTCTCGCCATCGGGGAACACGACGTGGCCCACCGGATCGGGCTCGACATAGCTCAACCCGAACTCGCCCACCAGGCGCAACTCGTCCTTGGAGATCACCGGGTTGACCTGGATCAGGGTGTGCCCGGTAGAGCAGGTGTCGAAGAGGAAGCCCGGGGTGAGTATCTCTTCGGTGGCCGCACCGCCCCCCACCTCGGAGCGGGCGTCGAGGACCACCACGTCGTACCCGGCGCGGGCCAGGTAGGCGGCGGTGATCAGGCTGTTGTGCCCGCCGCCGGCCACCACGAAATCGGCTGTGACCGTCATCTCTGCTCCTCCTCGCCGGGGCGTCTGGGTACCACGGGAAGAAGAAGGTGAGAGGGGTGTTCCGGCCCGACGTGGATGGTCACCTTGCCACCAAAGACATCTTCCGGGCGGTCGTCGGGATCGGCATGGGTCATCCCTCCTGTGCCCCTGGTGGCGTAGTAGAAGCTCTGACCGTATTCGTCCAGGGGCCCGCGGTACTCGTAGTCACGTCCCCTCACCCAGAGAACCAGACGATATCCCTCGGGAACCACGATGCAGGTGGGGACTATCTCGATGTCGAGCTCGTATGTCTCCCCCGGCTCGAGTGGCTCGACCCGGTCGTGCGGGTGAAACGGCTGCCACGGCCGGGAGCGTGCCGGGTCGAGGGCGCGGTGACTGGCCCGCAGCCAGCCGTTGGCGATCGGGGTGTTTGGGTCGGTCGAGCCCTCGAAGGTCACTTCCACGCCATCTGGGTCGAATAGCTGGACGATGAGGAAGACATCGGCGTCGGTGGTGGTGGATGAGACGAAGAGCTTGGCGGCCAGCGGCCCGGTGATCTCGGTCTGGGCCGTGAACGGGGCGGTGGTGAAGCGGAGTCCCTCGCCCAGAGCCTCGTATTCGAGTCGGCCCTGCTCCTCGGCAGACTCGTCGCTCAGGCCCATATCCGCCTGCAGGTGATACTTGGACCAGATCGTCCTGGCCAAAGGCCACTCGTCCTCACCACGCCAGACGAAGTGCTCCCCCGGGTGCCGGACATTCAGTTGCACTCTCGGGGTGCGGTCGAACCCGTTCTCCTCACCTTTCAGGAAGTGATCGAAGAACCGCTTCTGTAGATCTCGGCCGTAGGACGAATAGAAGTGGGTCCAGTGGGTGTCGCCATGCGCCTCCAACCATTTCTGCTCCGAGCTCGCCTGGACGAATCCGTTGAAGTTGCCTCGGGGGTGAATCCCCTGTCCCCCCCAGTTGGCGGCGGACAGGAACGGGATCTGAACCTTGGAGAGGTCGACGGCGCGTGCCCTGTGCCAGTCGTCGAACAACGGGTGACCCTTTATCTCGGGGAAAGACTCGTTGCGATTGGCCTCCAGCTCCTCCTCGGACAGTGTGACCGGCCCGGCCACGGACTGGCCGGTATTGGGGTTGACCGGCGCCCGATCGCCCTGGCCGTACTGGATCGGGTTGATCTGGCGCTCCTGCCAACGCTTGGTGAACTCGCTGAGTATCCCGCCGTGGTAATAGGCGTCGCGATACGAGTCCGTGAAACCCTCCCATGCGATCAAGGCAGTCAGGTGCTCGGGCTGGCGCTCGGCCGCGGCCCAGCCCATGACTGCGTAGTACGAGATGCCGAGGATCCCCACCCGCCCGCTGCTCCAGGGCTGAATGCCCGCCCATTCGACCGAATCGGCGATGTCGTCGAACTCCTGGGGGTTGCGGGGCCAGAGCAATCCCGGCGACCAGCCGGCGCCGCGCGAGTCGACACGGGCCAGGGCATATCCGTGGGGGACCCAGCGCTCCGGGTCGGTGACCTCCCAGGCCTGATACCTGTTGGTCGATCCCTCGAGGACGCTGGGGTCCTTGGCCACCAGCTTGTCCCACTGCATCTGGTAGATCGGGCCGTTGAACGGGAGACCTTTGGCATAGACGCCGTGAGTGAGGATGACCGGGTACCGGCCGTTGGCGACGGGTCGGAAGACATCCGCCCGCAGCACCGCCCCATCGGCCATCTTCACCGGCACCTGGTAGTCGATCCTCATCCCGTCCGCCTCGTGGCTGAAGGTGAGATCGTCACCGATGCGGTCGGTGCCGGGAGCTACGGTCATCTCCGGAGCGAGTCTAGGGCAGCAATCGTTTGCGATGAAACGGGATGTGCCCCGGTCGTCATGACGACGTCACCGGCCTCGGGTGACTCAGCTAGCCGGGGCTGGGGGCGCCACCGTCGCCGTGGTCATCTGGCAGGGACAACGGGGGACGGTGCACAGCGTTTGACGGTGCTCCTTGAGGGGATGGCCGCATCCGGTGCACCGGTCCGCCCTTTTCTTCGCCCCGTCGCGTCTCGGCTTGGGGACGGCTTGGATCAACGGGAGCGCTCTTTGGCCAGGTTCACGGTCAACTGACGACCGCCGAGGTCCTTGCCATCGAGAGCCGATATCGCCTTCTGGGCCGACTCTGGCGAATCCATCTCGACGAACCCAAACCCACGTGAGCGACCGGTGTCCCGATCGGTGATCACCTGGGCCTTGGTCACTGTGCCGTGCTCGGCAAAGAGACCCTCGAGACGTCGGGAGTCGGTGTCGAAGGTGAGATTTCCGACATAGATGTTGGTGGACATTGCATGCTCCTTTGAGCTCGTGCCGTCGTATTGCTCACGCCCCGTCCGGCAGACATCCCGGGATCCGATCGCGTGTTTGCGGGGAGTCTCGGCGTGTGCCCTACGGTGACTTCACCCGACGGAACGAAGTAGCGAAGAAGGCGCAGCACGCATCAGGCGTGCGCTGTGGTCCTCATGATAGCGGGTCGACGCCCCTGTGCCGAGAGACGGAAGACCTCGCACAAGCTCCGATGAGGGTTAGGGTCATGAAGCACCGCCACGAAGGGCCCTTTCATGCTCCAACGCTCTCAGCCACCGGATTTGGCCTGACATGGCCAAACGAGGGCGTGAGGCCATGGCCAAGCGGTCGCGAGAGCTTGCCCGGCAGCAGAAGAGGGAGGACAAGCAGGAGCGCCAGGAGGCTCGCAGCGAGGCGGTGACCAAACTGGCCACGGACGATGAAACCGTCCTGCTCGAGGAGTTCGCCGATCTCAACGATCGGTACGCGGCCGACCTGGTCAGCGAGGCCCATTTCACCGAGGAAAGACACCGGATCTTGGTGGCCCTCGGGATCGAGACCGACGAAGAGGACTGAGAAGCCCCCTACTTCACCGCCCCGGTGAGCAGCCCGGACATGGCAAGAAGACGAAGATCACCTCCTTGCCCGGTATGGGGAACCGGGCCCGGCCGGACCCGGCAGGGATGGCGAGGGCCAGGGTCATGGCGACAGTCAGGGCCGCCGTGATGATGCTGTTGCCCAGGTATCGAGGCAGCCTTTACTCCCGTAGTCCCAGAGCTTCTGGTAGTTGTCCGTGCTCGGCTCGCTCGGGAAATAGGTCGGCGGCACCGCGGCCGCCTCTTCGGTGGTCTTCAACGAGGCCGAGATCGAGAGCACGATCGGGGTCACCATCATGACGCAGATGACGATCGACACCCCCCCAGGAGATACTTGGTGCGGCCTGACCAGGACCGGCCCGGCTCACGGGTGCCGACGGGAGGGCCGAGCTCCGGATCGAGGATCCCGGTCTGCGTCGGAACAGAGACGGCGGTCATCGCTCGCTCCGTCTGGTCAGGATCATCTGGACAACCGTGAACCCGAGGATGATCAGCGCCAGGATCATGGAGAGGGCCGCGCCGTAGCCCCGGCCCTTCCACCATGCGGGTGTGGATGCCGGTGGGATAGGCTCGACCTCGACGAGAGGGGAAGGATGACGGCTGCACTCGCAACAACGGTATGCGGGCCATATAGCCGGCGGTCCGGGTCACTCCGTCTCGGCAACTCGCAATCTGGGGAAGTCACGCTGCAGCCCCGGAGCCACGACCTGATACAGCTCCTCTGGCTCGGGAATCCCGTGAAGTGAGACAGCACCGAGAGACTCCAGGCTGACTTGAATGGGAAGCTCGCCGAGCTCATCACGGGTGGCTGAACTGACCAGGATCTGGCCACCGTGCCCGGCGCTGCACACCCGCGCCATCACATGAACCGGTAGGCCCACATAGCCCGTGTCGGTGACCGACGGGCTGCCGCTATGGAGGCCAATGCGAACGCGGATGCGACGCCCGCCCGGCCAGGACTCCGCTTCCAAACCCTTCTGGATCTCGATGGCGGCATCGAGGGCGTCGCGGGCCCGCGCGTGAGCGGCGAAGAACTCGTCGGCGCGGGCGTCGACCTCATATCCACCGTGGGCACCGATCGCGTTTCTGATCAAGTCCCGCACCGCGGCGAGCAGCGCGGGGTACCCGTCCCCCAACTCTCGGACCAGCCCGGTCGACGCCTCGATGTCGGTGAGGAGCAGGGTGACCAACCCGGTAGGCAGGTCGGCGGAGCCCGACTGCGAGGCCTCGCGCAACCGGCGGGTGACGAATCCGACCGGGGCGATCCCGTAGTCGGTGGCGGCCTTGAGCAATCTCCGGAACGCCTTCTCCCGCGCCTCGTCGCTCTCGAACTTGACCTGATTGAACCGCGAGAGGGCGTTACGGACGTGAGCCTCGTCGTTGATCGGCAGTCGTCGATTGCCCTTGGAGTCGATGTAGGCGAAGGCACTGTTGGGGAGGCTGGCCCGCTTCTTGGCGTCGAGGGTTGCCATGGGAGAACGGTAGATGGGTCAGCACGAGATGAGTCGTGTCCGACCGCCGCACTTTTGCTTTTGGCCAACGATCTGCTGTGCTGTGGCTCCCCTGCTGTCAGCCTTGTCTTGAGATCCACCCGCCTCGTCGCGGTCATCCTCGTGGTGCTGGTCCTCTTCGGAGGCGTCTTGGCCTGGCGTCTCCTCGACGAGCCTCTCCCCGAGGCAGGGCCTGATGGCACCTCACTGCCTGCCGGCCAGGGCCGGGTGGGCTATGTCGTCACCCGCCAAGGGACGACCCTCTCGCCCCAGCCGGGGGTAGCGGGCACTCGGGTCGCCGCCAACCTCATCTTCCCTGTTTCCGGCGAGCAGTCGGGAGCACTCGAGGTGCTCGACAACTGCAACCGCACCGGATGGGTCGCTGCAAACGACGTCGAGTCCGGGATCGTCCCCATCGCCAAGGGCGAAGACATGGGCGGGTCGGTCTTCGTGATCGACCCCGGGCACGGTGCTCCCGACCTCGGAGCGGTCGGGCCTGGTGGCCTGACGGAGGCCGAGGCCAACATCGACGTCTCGTCACGGGTCATCGAGCTCCTGTCTGAGTCGCGGGACATCGACTGGGTGTCGGGATCGGTCACCCCCGGCACCACCTATCACGCCGCGGCCGTGGCCGTATCGACCAGGTCGACAGACGGGCCCAATCGGGGTGACTACGAGCTGGGGCTCACCTTCCGCGCCGAACTGGGCAATGCCGTGGACGCGACGGCGCTCGTGTCGATTCACCACAACACCCAGCCCACCCATGACACGGAAGGCCCGGGCACATCGGCATACGTCTCCGTCGCCAACGAGGAGTCACCACGTCTGGGTGGGCTCCTCGTCGACGAGGTGAGACGATCCCTGGCCGGTTTCGAGGCGGACTGGGTGGGCGGCCAAAGGAGCCTCGTGGCCAGGGTCGACGCCAACGGCGAGGATTACTACTCCATCCTGGCCTTGTCCGAGGTCCCGGCTGCGATCATCGAAGGGGCATACATCTCCAACCCATCGGAGGAGGAGCTGATCGCCACCGGCGCCTTCCGCCAAGCCTATGCCGAAGGCGTGTACCGCGCCCTCGTGCGCTTCGTCCTCACTGACGACTATCCCATAGCCGAGCCGGAGCCCGAGCTCTACGACCCCGATTCCCCACCCCGCTCGATGGACGACTGCGTCACTCCTCGCTGATCCGGCCGCGGGCCCCGATCCGCTGCTGACTCCCGGGTATCTTCACGGGGTGCCCGACACGACCGCCACACCGGGAAGCGACCAGGGCTCACCCGGGCTTCTCGAGCGGCTGAGAAACCGCTACGAGGGGTACAAGGTCAAGGCTCTGGATCGTCTCGAGGAAGAACGCGGTCGTCGCCCCAGCGTGCGGGTCGCCTTCGACTTCTACAGGAGAGACCAGGCGTTCGCCGGGAGCCTCCTCGCCGGCGGGCTCTCGGTCAAGCTGTTCCTCTGGTTCCTCCCGTTCGCCCTCTCCTTCGTCGCCCTCTTCGGGACCGTTGCCGAGCGTTTCGATCGGCCGGCCGACGACGTGGCCCGTGATTCGGGTCTCACGGCCGTCCTCGCCGGCATGATCGGCGAGGCGGTCGAGGCCTCGAGCCGGGCGAGGTGGTACCTGGCAGGCTTGGGGCTCGTCCTGCTGCTCTGGGCGGGTCTCGGCGTGGTGCGGGCCCTGGCCCTCACCAGCCGATTGGCCTGGCGCATGGAGAAACCCCCGCCGATGCGGAAGATGTACGGATCGCTGGCCGTGATCGGATTCGTGGTGGCCATCCTGGGAGTGCAGTGGGCGAGAAACCAGTTCCTGGGCAGGCCGTGGTACGTCGACCTTCTCGTGCTCGGCCTGGCCATCGTCTGCGTGACCGGAATGCACTTGCTCATCTTCGAGCTGCTCCCCCACCCCGGCGATGTCCCCTGGACCGCCCTGCTCCCAGGGGCGCTTCTCATGACCACAGGGCTTCTGGTCATCAGGCTGGCCACGCTCGTCTACTTCGCGCCGAGACTCGAGAGCGCCCCGGACCTGTACGGGGGATTGGGGCTGGCCGGGGTGTTCCTGGCCTGGCTCTACATCATCAGCCGTTTGTTGGTGGCTTCGGTCTCCCTGAACGCCACTATCTGGCAACGAGATCAGGCCGGCGACCAGACAGCGGGGGCCATCGGTTGACCCAGGTGCGGGCGCCCCTCGGCGCCCGCACACGTCAGACGGTTCAGGCAGAGATGGCCTGGCCCAGCACCGCCTGACCGAAGTAGAAGAGGAAGGCGATAGCCACCACCCACATCAATGGATGGACCTCATTCGCCTTGCCGTTGATCACCTTGATCAGCACGTACATGACGAAGCCGGCCCCGATGCCGACGGTGATGCTGAAGGTCAGGGGCATGAGGACCAGGGTGAGCAAGGCCGGGAAACCCTCCTCGATGTCGTCGAAATCGATCCCCTTCAACAGGCCCGCCATGAGGAACCCGATCAGGATGAGCACAGGGGCTGCGGCTTGCACCGGCACCAGAGCGGCCAGGGGCGAGAGGAAGATCGCAAGCAGGAACAGCACGCCCACCACCACTGAGGTGAGACCGGTTCGCCCCCCTTCGGCCACACCCGCCGCGCTCTCGATGTAGCTGGTGTTGGAACTGACCCCAGCCGCGCCACCCGCGGCGGCGCCAAGCGAGTCGACAAAGAGCAGCTTGCCCACGCCGGGGATGTTTCCCTCCTCGTCGGTCAACTCGGCTTGCTCCGCGATGGCGGTCGCAGTCCCGATGGTGTCGAAGAAGTCGGTGAGCATGAAGCTGAAAATGGTCAGCGCCGCGGCCACGAATCCCAGCGTCGAGAACACATTGCCCAGGTCGAAGTCGCCGAGTGTGACGAAGCTGGGGGTGGCGGTGAACTCACTCGGGAACTCGGTGAACCCGATGACCAGCCCGAGGGCGGCGGTGAGAAGGATGCTGATGATCAGGGCACCGGGCACCTTCCTCACGAAGAGGATCACCGTGATGAGGAGGCCGATCAGCGCCATCCACGCTCCCGCGCTGTTGGGGAAGACGAATTCGACAGGGACCGGCCCATCACCTTCGGGTTGTCGGATCAGACCGGCATCGACGAATCCGATGAACATGATGAACAGCCCGATCCCCACGCCGATGGCCCGCTTCAGGGCTAGAGGCACGGCATGCATGATCGCCTCACGGAGACCGACCACGACCAGCGCCAGCACGATCAAGCCTTCGAGGACGATCACCCCCATTGCCCCGGCAGGGGTCAGACCGTCGCTGAGCACGAGCCCGAACGCCACCGCCCCGTTGATGCCGAGGCCGGCGGCCATGGCGATGGGATAGTTGGCGACCACCCCCATCAGGATGCACAGCAGGCCGGCGACCAGGGCAGTGCCGGCGGCAACACCCGGGGCATCGAATCCAGCCGCCGAGAGGATGGCGGGGTTGACGAAGATGATGTAGGCCATCACCAGGAACGTCGTCACACCGGCACGGATCTCGGTGCCTAGGGATGTGCCTCGCTCACTGAGCTTGAAGTAGGAATCGAGACCGGACCCTCCCCCCGGTCCTCTCGACTCCGTTCGATCGACGGTGTCGGTCATTTCTCCTCCCAGTTCGAGGATGCCGGGCAGTGGCATCGCCAATGAGACCCAAAGTAATGAGAACTGGTTACCCGCCGCCGCCATCATCCCGAGGACTTCTTCGCGATCTCAGAACAGGGAGCGCACCACCCAGTACACCACCATGCCGGCCACCAAGGTCCAGACCTGGCTCCTCGTGCGGTAGGCCACCACCCCACCGGCGAGGAAGCCGGACACCTCGGGAACCCCGATGCTCACTTTGCCATCGGAGTCGGTGAGGAGGGCCACTATCAGTGCGGCGAGGACCGCGGAGCCGATATAGCGAAGGGGGATCAAGACCGTTTCGGGGATCCGCTTCTTGGCCAGGGCAAGGATGAACAGAGCCCGCATCAAATAGGTGCCGGCGCCAACGAGCACGACTGCCGCCAGGTCACCCACGACGTACCCTCTCGGCGATGGTGCCGGCGGTCACCCCCGCCACAGAGCCGACGAGGAGCCCTGTCCGGTTGGGGAGACCTGCGGCGAGATAGGTCACAGCCGCCGCGGCCAACGCCGCCACCACCTCGGGCCAGTTCTCGGTCCCAACCACCAGCAAGCCGATGAACAGGATCGGGATTGCGAATCCAAGGTTCCATTCCTCGGGGACCACCGGGCCGATGAGAAGGCCGAGTGCCACCACAGCCAGCCAGAGCACCCAGAACGTCGCTCCGGCCGCCAGGTAATAGGTGCGAAAGCGATCAGCGTCATCCTCGGGGCTCATCGTGACCAGGGCGAAGACCTGGTCGATCAGCAGATAGGGGCCGAGCCAGCGGAACCACCGAGGCTGTCTCTGGAAGATGGGGGCCAGAGCCATCGAGTACATCAGATGGCGTGCGTTCACCACCAGGGCAGTGCCGATGGCGGCTGCCAGCGCCACACCACTGCCGAGCAGCGTGATCAAGGTGAGTTGGGCGGCCCCGGCGAATATCAGCCACGAGCTCGACCATCCCACGAGCGGATTGAGCCCGGCATCGGTGACAGCCAGACCGACCACAAGGCCGAAAGGAATGGCCGGCACGAAGAGCGGAAGCGCATCGATGACCCCCTGGCGGGCCACCGATCGGTCCACAGACATCCTGCCAAGGTTATGGAGCTAGGAGCCGGCGTCGGCCCGGACCGTCTCCAGGGCGATGACCACCATCTCGGTGAACGTCTGCTCCCGCTCCTCCGAGGTGGTGGATGCGCCGGTCCGGACGTGATCGGAGACCGTTGCGATCGTGAGCGCCCGGCCTCCCTTCTCGGCGGCCACCCCGTAGAGCCCGGCTGCTTCCATCTCCACCGCCAGGACACCCATCGACTCCATACGGTCGAACGCCTCGGGGTCCGGGTTGTAGAAGAGGTCTGCGGAATGGACGTTCCCCACTCGCACCGCGACACCCTGTGCGGCAGCAGCGTCGACCGCAGCTCGAAGCAGCTCGAAGTCGGCCGTGGCGGCGAAGTCGTAGCCGCCATAGCGGACCCGGTTGACCCCGGAGTCGGTGCAGGCGCCGATCGCCAGGATGACCTCCCGGAGCTCGACGGAGGGAACGATCCCGCCGCAGGAGCCCACCCTGATCAGTCGCTCCACCCCGTATTCGGTGATCAGCTCAGTGGCGTAGATCGACGCGGAGGGGATCCCCATCCCGGTGCCCATGACCGAGATCGGGACCCCCTCATAACTGCCGGTGTATCCGAGCATGTTTCGCACCTCGTTGACCTGAGTGACGTCGTCGAGGAAGTTCTCGGCGATGTGCCGGGCTCGGAGGGGGTCGCCGGGGAGGAGGACAGAGGGGGCGAAGTCGCCCTTTCTGGCTGAGATGTGAGGAGTGGACATGCCTCTTCGACTCCGTTCGTGTACGTGATTTCGTGTCCGGGACGGCGCCAACTTATTCGATCGGCCCGGTCGGTAGGGTGCCCGGCTCATGCCCGAGATGCCACCCTTCCCGAAGGATCACGCCGAGCTGTCTGTGGCTTTGGAGGAGCTCGGGGCGCAACGTCTCCCCGGGCTGCTCGGGATCGAGCTGCTCGGCCTGGGCGACGGTTCGTCGGCGATGCGAATGGAGGTGGCGGAGAGGCATCTCGCCTCCAACGGGTACCTCCACGCAGCGTCGGTCGTGGCGCTGGCCGACACGACAGCCGGGTATGGCTGTGTGGCCAACCTGCCGGATGGCGCGATCGGGTTCACCACCATCGAGCTGAAGTCGAACCACCTGGCCACATTGCTCGGCGGTGCCCTGCTCTCCCACGGGTCGCTGGCGCACGGCGGCCGCTCCACCCAGGTCTGGGACGTCGTGGTGTCGGCGGAGGAGACCGAGAAGAGGATCGCCCTTTTTCGGTGCACCCAGATGCTGCTCTACCCGCGTTGACCTAGTCTCGCCCGCCATGTCCGACAGCTATGACCTCATCATGAAGTTGCGCGCCATCCGCGACTTCCGGCCAGAACCGGTGTCCGAAGGCGACCTCGACGCCATCCTGGAGGCAGCGCGGTGGACGGGCAGCTCGAAGAACCGACAGGATTGGTCCTTTGTCGTCGTCACCGGAGACCGCCTCCAGAGCCTGGCCGAGTGCGGTGACTTCACCGATCCGGTGCGACGCTCGGCCGCGACCATCGTGCTCGTGAAGGAGGAGGGCGGGAACATGTTCGACATCGGCAGAGCGGCCCAGAACATCATGCTGGCGGCCAAGGCGGTCGGGGTCGCCTCATGCCCGATCACGCTTCATCGATCGGCTCAGGCGCGAGAGCTCCTCGGTGCCCCGGAAGGAACCGAGACCCGATATGCGGTCGCTCTCGGCTATCCGGGGGACGCTGCCTCCCCGCGCCGGTTCGGGGGTCGCAAGCCGGCTGAGGCCGTGGTCCGCTACCAACGCTACTGACCAGGGCAACCTGGCTGAGAGCCCGGGTGCCGGCACTAGCGTCGAGTGGTCATGTCCGAACCGCTCGTCCAGGCCCGCGGCCTGACCAAGAGATTCGGTGATTTCCTCGCCGTAGACGCGGTCGACTTCGACATCGCCAAGGGTGAGGCCTTCGGCTTCCTCGGACCCAACGGCGCGGGGAAGACATCGACCATGAAGATGATCACCACCGTGAGCCCGATCACCGAGGGCAAGCTGACCGTGTTCGGACTCGATCCCGCCGCGGACGGGCGCCGGATCAGACAGCGTCTCGGGGTCGTCCCTCAGGAGGACAACCTCGACATGGAGCTGACCGTCGCCGAGAACCTCTACATCTATGGCCGGTATCACGATATGCCCCGGGCCGACATCCGGAGGAGGATCACCGAGCTGCTCGAGTTCGCCCAATTGAGCGACCGGTCCGACTCACCGGTGGAGCCATTGTCGGGCGGCATGAAGCGACGCCTAACCATCGCCCGAGCCCTGATCAACGAGCCCGACCTGGTGATCCTCGACGAGCCGACCACGGGTCTCGACCCGCAGGCCCGTCATCTCCTCTGGGATCGGCTCTACCGGCTCAAGCGCGAGGGGGCCACCCTGATCATCACCACCCATTACATGGACGAGGCCGAGCAGCTGTGCGACCGGTTGGTGGTGATGGACAAGGGCAAGATCGTCGCCGAAGGCTCGCCCCGCCAGCTCATCGCCCAATACGCCCCGCGCGAAGTGGTCGAACTGCGCTATCCCGAGGAGCAGATGGAGGGGATCAGCGAGAGGCTGGGGTGGCTGGAGGGTGGCATCGAGATCCTGGCTGATCGCGTCATCGTCTACACCGACGATGCCGAAGCCACCCAGCGCGAGCTGACTATTCGTGACATCCATCCCGAGCAGGTCCTGGTACGCAGGTCGAGCCTCGAGGATGTGTTCCTCAAGCTGACCGGGCGCAGCCTGGTCGATTGATGACCATCCTCGCCCGCTCCTGGCGCTGGGTCGAGTCCGAGGCGATCGGCTACCGGCGGGTCTGGCGGGGCACTGTCATCTCCAGTTTCGTGAACCCGGTCCTCTTCCTCTCTGCGATGGGTCTGGGCTTGGGGACGCTGGTCGATTCCACCAGCGACCAGCTGTCCATCCCGTACCTGGCCTTCGTAGCCACAGGGCTGCTCGCCGCCACCGCCATGCAGACATCCGCCGGTGAGGGGGCCTTCCCGGTCATGGCGGGGATCAAATGGCGAAAGGGGTTCCACGGGGCGATCACGACACCCCTGGGGCCGGCGGACATCGTGATCGGGATGATGATGTGGGGCGCGATCAGGCTCAGCTTCGTCCTCCTCGTCTTCGCCCTGGTCTCTGTCTTCTTGGGTGCCTTGGAGCTGGGCCCGGCGCTACTCGCTGTCCCCCCCGCCATCCTCACCGGTCTCGCCTTCCAGGGCACGGTCACGGCCTACACCGTGACCAGGGAGAACGAGATCTCCCTGTCGACTCTCTTCCGCTTCGGGATCATCCCACTATTCCTCTTCTCGGGGACCTTCTTCCCGATCAGCCAGCTGCCCCAGCCCCTTCAGATCGTCGCCTATTTCACCCCTCTGTTCCATGGGGTCGAACTGGTACGCAAGATCGCCCTTCCCGGGGCAGACTCCTCCATCGTCACCTCGCTCCCGGTGTGGGCCCATGTCGCCTACTTGACCGTGATGACGGTGGTCGGGATCGCCCTCGCCGCTCGCTGGCTCGACCGCAGGCTCCGGCCATGAGCGTGTCCCTCCCCACCAGGCTCACCCCCCCGGGCAGGATGACCCCGTTCCGGGCCCACCGGATCTGGGAGCGGAACTACCTGGTGTACCGCCGGGTGTGGAAGGTGATCCTCACCGGGTTCTTCGAGCCGGTCTTCTACCTCTTCTCCATCGGGATCGGGATAGGTGAGCTGGTCCCCGAGGTGCCCGGGCCGGGTGGTGTCCCGGTCGACTACACCGCCTTCGTCGCACCGGCGCTCATGGCCGCGTCGGCCATGAATGGGACGGTCCTGGAGACGACGTTCAACATCTTCTTCAGGCTCAAGTTCGAGAAGACCTATGACGGGATCCTCACCACTCCCATGAGCTCGCGTGACATCGCCATCGGCGAGATCGGCTGGGCCCTGGTCCGTGGCGCGCTCTACTCGACCGCCTTCTTCGTCGTCATGGTGGCAATGGGCCTGACCGCCAGTTGGTGGGCGGTGCTCACCATCCCCGGGGCTGTCCTCATCGGATTCGCCTTCGGATCGGTTGGCCTCGCCGCCACCACCTATATGAGGTCGTGGCAGGATTTCGATCTCGTCTCCCTGGTGACGATGCCGCTATTCCTGTTCTCGGCCACCTTCTACCCCCTCGACGTGTACCCAACAGCCATCCGGCCGTTGATCCGCCTCTCTCCCCTCTATCACGGGAATGAGATGCTCCGAGCCTTCTCTCTGGGGATCTTCGACTGGACCCTGGCCGGCCACATCACGTTCCTCCTGGTGATGGGGCTCATAGGCGCCTTCATCGCATCGCGCCGGCTCGACGGCCTGCTCAGGAAATGAGAGATTCGGGCCCTGACCAAGCAGGCCGGTGCGCGCCCTGGCCTACTCCCAGCCGAATCCGAGGTGTATGACGAGGCTCAGCATGAGCATCACGAGGAAGAACCCGCCGACCACCCCACCGATCCCGGCCGGCAGCAGGCCTCGCTCCTCACCATGGCGCCGTGCAGCCAACCCGAACCACACAGCCGCCGACGCGGCGGCGACAGTGAGTGGCCCCAGGATCTGGGAGACGATCTGAGTCAGCGAATTGCTGGCGACGAAAGTGGCAACCAGCAACGCCACCATCGCGGCCACCGACGTCCAAGCCCACGCCAACAGCATGGGCGCACTAGACGACGGTGGGGTTCGAACGGGCTGGCTCGCTCCGGAAATGTTGGGCCTCCTTTCACCATCATCCTCGGCCCATCGGCTGCAAATCGCTAGAGGCCATGGTCACGACCAGCCGCGCTGCCCTCCCGCCTAGGCTCGTCGGGGATGCTCGACATCTCGTTCCCGCTCCACGCGCCACACGGTAAGGGCCTGAACACCAGGGGCTGGCTCCAGGAAGCAGCATTGCGTTGCCTCCTCAACAACCTCGATCCCGATGTCGCCGAGGACCCGGAGAACCTCGTCGTGTACGGGGGAAGGGGCAAGGCGGCCCGGGATCTCGGGTCGTTGCACGCCATCGTCCGCACCCTGGAGCGGCTGGCAGATGACGAGACCCTCCTCGTCCAGTCGGGCAAGCCGGTTGGGGTATTTCGCACCCACGATCTCGCCCCCAGGGTCCTCATCGCCAACAGCCTCCTCGTCCCCCGTTGGGCAACACTCGAGGACTTCTGGGAGCTCGAAGCTGAGGGGCTGACCATGTACGGCCAGATGACGGCCGGGTCCTGGATCTACATCGGTACCCAGGGCATCCTCCAGGGCACCTTCCAGACCTTCTCCGCCATCGCCGAGCAGAGGTTTGGCGGCACACTCGCCGGAACGCTCACCCTCACCGCCGGCCTCGGCGGGATGGGCGGCGCCCAGCCACTGGCCATCACCATGAACGGCGGGGTCGCCCTGTGTGTGGAGGTCGACCCCCACCGGATCGATCGCCGACTCAAGACTGGTTACCTGGACGAGAGCTACGACGACACCGATCGAGCATTGACCCGTGCCCTGGAGGCGAAGAAGGGCCGGGAGGCTGTGTCGATCGGGCTACTCGGCAACGCTGCCGAGGTCTTCCCACGGCTGTTGGAGACGGGCGTCGACCTCGACATCGTCACCGACCAAACCTCGGCTCACGACCCGCTGTACGGTTACATCCCGGCCGGGCACAGCGTGGAGGACGCCGCTCGCCTGCGTGAGGACGATCCCGACACGTACATCAAGGCGGCGCGGGGGTCCATGGCGGCCCACTGCGAGGCGATGGTCGGATTCTCCCGGGCAGGGGTGGAGACATTCGACTACGGGAACAACCTTCGTGGCGAGGCGAGCACTGCGGGTTACGCCGATGCCTTCTCCTACCCGGGGTTCGTCCCCGCCTACATTCGCCCCTTGTTCTGCGAGGGATCGGGGCCGTTCCGCTGGGTGGCCCTCAGTGGAGACCCGGCGGACATCGCCGTCACCGACCGTGCCCTCGCCGAGCTCTTCCCCGAGAAGGAATCCCTGCACCGATGGCTCAGGCTGGCGGCGGACAAGGTCCAGTTCCAGGGCCTGCCGGCGCGCATCTGCTGGCTGTCGTACGGCGAGCGCCATCTAGCCGGTCTCCGATTCAACGAGCTGGTCGCTGGCGGTGAGGTGAGCGCACCGGTCGTGATCGGCCGTGACCACCTCGATTCCGGCTCGGTGGCCTCCCCTTATCGGGAGACTGAGTCGATGGCCGACGGCTCCGACGCCATCGCCGACTGGCCGATCCTCAACGCCATGCTGAACGTGTCTTCCGGGGCGGCATGGGTGGCGGTGCACCACGGAGGTGGGGTCGGGATCGGGAACTCGATCCACGCCGGCGCCCAGGTGGTGGCCGACGGGACCGACCAGGGTGCGCTCCGGGTGGAACGGGTCCTCACCAACGACCCCGGGACCGGCGTCATGCGTCACGCCGACGCCGGATACGACATCGCCCGCCGGGTGGCAAGGGAACGGGGAGTGGACATCCCGATGATGTGAGCCGGGATCCTCGAAATGCGGCCAGGGCCCGATCGACGGGCCCTGGCCCTGCATTTGCCTGACCCTCAGAGGATCCAAACCAGGCCAAACACTATGGCCCCGGCCAGAGCGAGAACGCTGAGCCCGGTCGCCATCACCGACTGGGTCGTCCACACCCCGTCCTCATGGAGGATTCGACGAGCGAAAAGCCCGAACGCGGCTGCCAGCAACAGGCCTGCCCCGACGAAAGCGCCGAGGTACCAGCCCTCGGCCAACCCGCCGAGGAACCATGTGGTGGGCACGTAGTACATCCACAAGCCCACACCGGCTGCCACCACACCGAGGATCCCGAGCACCCACTCGGTTACTCCGGACCGCTCCGGCACTCGGGTGATCTCCGCAGTGTCACGCTCCAGAAGCGTTGTCACGAAGATCACCTCCTTTCTGGTGGCCCCCTCTTCGAGGGCACCAGGATCATTGTCCGAAGAGACCGTTCCTCCCGCCCAGGGTCTTGCGGCCCTTCTTGTTGGGACCATCGGTTACTGCTGCGCAACGTCTGGATTTACCCTGGCGAGCCATGCCCATCAACGACCCCTATTGGCCCCGCGCCGATGTCTGGCTGGCCCAGGAGCACCCCGACCCCGACATCCTGGTCGTCGGTGTGCCCACATCGCGCGCGTCGCTGTCGCCTTCGCAGGCCGACCTGGCGCCGCTCGAGGTCCGGGATCGATTCAGCCGGTTCTCCACCTTCCACGGGGAGTGGGGAATCGACTTCGGTGAGGTGAGTGTCAGAGACGAGGGGAACTGGCCGGTGTCCGAGCTCGACATGCACCAGATGCCCGAGGTGGTGGAGGGCTTGGCCGGCTCGCTGGCTCG
>JAICRU010000017.1 GCA_025937235.1 Acidimicrobiia bacterium | reverse complement strand
GGACTCCCTCTTCCGCACCAGGGGCACCGGTATCAGCTCGGACGTCGAGTCGACCATCGTGCCCCAGCTGCTCTCCGAGCTCGACGGGGTGGAGTCGCTGAAGAACGTGGTGGTCATCGGCGCCACCAACCGGGAAGACCTCATCGACCCGGCCATTCTCAGACCCGGCCGCCTCGACGTGAAGATCAGGATCAATCGCCCCGACACCACCGCCGCCCGGGAGATCTTCCGCATCTACATCAGTGACGAGACCCCGCTCGACGCTGACGCCATGGCGGACCACGACGGCGACAAGGCGAAGGTGATCGAGGCCTACATCGAGTCCACGGTTGCCGCCATGTACTCGGAGTCGGACGAGAACCGGTTCCTGGAGGTCACCTATGCGTCGGGGGATCGCGAGGTGCTGTATTTCAAAGACTTCGCGTCGGGCGCGATGATCGAGAACATCGTGAGACGGGCAAAGAAGGACGCCATCAAGAGGCAGATCGCCGGTGGCGAGCCCGGTGTGCGTCTCTCCGACCTGATCGATGCCATCAAACAGGAGTTCCGGGAGCAGGAAGACCTGCCCAACACCACCAACCCCGACGACTGGGCCAGGGTCTCGGGCAAGAAGGGGGAGCGGATCGTCCACGTCCGCACTCTGGTAGATGGCGACGACGAGAGTCGACTGATCGAGAAGGTCTCCGCGGGTCAATATCTCTGATGGCCATCCACAAGGTGCTCGGCACCGAGACCGAGTACGGGATCGTGGTGAGGGGGGACATCGGCTTCAACCCGGCTGTCGCCTCGTCCCTGGTGGTCAACAGCTATCCGGGCGACCGGGTCAAGGTGCAATGGTCCTACGAGGAAGAGTCGCCGGGCAGGGACGCCCGCGGCTTCGGGCACGACACGTTCGGGGTGGTAGACCCGGAAGGGGCGGTGGTCAACTCGGTGTTGGCGAATGGCGCTCGTCTCTATGTGGATCATGCCCACCCCGAATACTCCGCGCCCGAGTGCTACGACCCGCTGGAGGCTGCCCTCTACGACAAGGTCGGCGAGGTCGTGATGCACGCGGCCGGGCGCGCAGCCAGCGAGGTCGCCGGGAAGAAAGTGTCCCTCTACAAGAACAATTCCGACGGTAAGGGCAACTCCTATGGGGCGCACGAGAACTATCTGCTGTCACGGGAGACGCCCTTCGGCGATGTGATCCGCTTCGCCACCACGTTCCTCGTCACCCGTCAGATCTTCACCGGTGCGGGCAAGGTCGGGTCGGAGAACGATCGGCCGGCGGTCGGGTTCCAGCTGACCCAGCGGGCCGACTTCTTCGAGGAGGAGGTCGGCCTGGAGACCACTCTGAAGCGGCCGATCATCAACACCCGGGACGAGCCGCATGGGGACCCATCCAAATACCGAAGGCTCCACGTGATCATCGGGGACGCCAACCTCTCGGAGTATCAGAACTTCTTGAAGATCGGGTCGACAGCACTCATGCTCGCCGCGCTCGAAGACGGCGCGCTGCCCGACCCGCTGGATCTCGACGACCCGGTCGAATCCTGCTGGCAGGTCAGCCACGACGTCGGATTGCGCCGGCCCCTCGAACTGGACGGTGGCGGCACCGCCACGGCCCTCGAGCTGCAGGGCCGTTACCTCGAGTGGCTGACCAAGTATGTGGAGAAGGAGCTCGACGACCCGGTGTGGGACCAGGTGATCAAGGAGTGGGAGCGGACCCTCGAGGGTCTGGCCACCAACCCCGACAGCCTTGCCGACACCCTCGACTGGGTGGCCAAGAGGCGGCTATTCGAGGGCTACATCGACCGGGACGACCTCACCTGGGACGACCCGAAGCTGCGGGCTCTCGACCTCCAATATCACGACGTCGACCCGGAAAAGGGGCTCTATCACCGCCTGAAAGACAGGGGTGCGATGCGCCGTCTCTTCGATGACGCTCAGATCGACGCAGCCGCGACGAATCCGCCAACTCGAACCCGGGCCTATTTCCGAGGCCGGTGTGTTGCAGAGTTCTCGGACTCCCTGGTCGCGGCCAACTGGGATTCGCTTGTCTTCGACACGGGCGAATCGCATCTGAAGCGGGTTCCTATGATGGAGCCACTTCGAGGTGGCGCCGACCTGGTTGGAGCCATGATCGACGAAGCCGAAGACGCGGCCGACCTTCTGCGTCGCCTAGGAGGATGAAATTGAATGTCCGATAGAGAACGATCCCGGTCACGGGATCAGGAGAACGAGAAATCCGAAGACCAGCCCGCGGCCAGGACGGAGACTGAGGCCGACCTCGAGGCGCTGGATGACCTGCTCGACGAGATCGACGAGGTACTCGAGGAGAACGCCGAAGAGTTCGTGAAGAACTACGTCCAGAAGGGTGGCGAGTGATCGGACCCATTGGCCCTTTGCCGATGGACGTGCCGAGCCCCGGATCCTCCTTCACAGACCTGCTCGACTCTCTCGGCGCCAAGCCGGTTCTGAACATCCCGCCCGGGGAGAGGCCACCGTCGGCTCCTGAGGGGACCACGGTCCTCGCCCTTCGGTATTTGGATGGCGTGGTCATGGCCGGCGACCGCCGGGCCACCGAAGGGCACCTGGTCGCCCACCGGCGCATCCGCAAGGTGTTTCCCGCCGACCGGTACTCCGCCGTTGCAATCGCCGGCACGGCCGGGCTGGCCATCGAGATGGTGCGGCTGTTCCAGGTCGAGCTGGAGCACTACGAGAAGATCGAAGGAGTGCGTCTCTCGCTGGAGGGTCAGGCCTCCTTTCTGGCCCGGCTGGTCAGGGGCCAACTCCCGATGGCATTCCAGGGCCTGGTCGTCGTCCCTCTGTTTGCCGGCTTTGACGAGCGGGAGGAACGAGGACGGCTGTACAGCTACGACGCAGTCGGCGGTCGATACGAGGAAGTCGACTTCGGCAGCACCGGCTCGGGCTCGAGGCTTGCCAAGGCCTATCTGAGGACGACCTATCGCGAGGACATGACCGATGACGAGGCGTTCGACATCGCGGTCAAGGCGCTCGTAGCCGCATCTCAGGAAGACACCGCCACCGGCGGGCCAGACCTGAGGCGGGGCATCTACCCGACCGTTCTCCGCATCTCGGCGGCAGGGGTGGAGGAGTTGCCCGATGCTGTCGTGGCCCCGCTGGCCGAAGAGGCGGTGGACCAGATCCGATGACGTTCCCTATCTACGTCCCGCCCGAGCAACAGGTTCGTGACAAGGCCGAGTTCGCTCGCAAGGGGATCGCCCGGGGCCGATCGCTCATCGCAGTCGACTACGCCGGAGGCGTTCTCCTCCTGGCCGAGAACCCCTCGACTGCCCTCCACAAGATAAGCGAGGTCTACGACCGGATCGCCTTCGCCGGCGTGGGCCGGTACAACGAGTTCGAGACCTTGAGGAAGGCCGGCATCCGCCAAGCCGACCTGATGGGTTACCTCTACTCGCGCGAGGACGTGACCGCCATGGGCCTCGCCACCGCCTTCTCCCAGACCCTCGGTGTGATCTTCACCCGGGAGCCGAAGCCATTCGAGGTCGAGGTCCTCATCGTGGAGATCAGCGAGCAAGGCGACGAGCACCGCCTGTTCCGGGTCACCTACGACGGCACGCTTTACGACGAGCGCAAATTCCTGGCCATCGGCGGCAAGGCGGACGAGTTGATTGAAGCCCTCCAGGAGCTGTGGGAGGAGGATCTCAGCCTGCAGCGAGCCCTCGAGGTGGGGGCCGAGGCATTCCGGCGGGCCGAGGGCCGGGAGATCGAAGGTTGGGAGGCCGCCGTGCTGGACTATGCCAACGGCCGCCGGGCGTTCCGCAGGCTGACGGGTAGCGAGTTGCCCCCACGCTGACGGGTCTGGCTACCGCCAAGACAGAAACTCTCACCACACCCCTCGGGCGCGGATAGCCTGCCCTCATGGACCGCCGGATCTTCGGGCTCGAGAACGAATACGGGGTCACCTGCACCCTGCGGGGGCAACGGCGGCTCAGCCCGGACGAGGTCGCCCGTTATCTGTTCCGCCGGGTGGTGTCCTGGGGGCGATCGTCCAACGTATTCCTCGAGAACGGTGCACGTCTCTATCTGGACGTCGGCTCTCACCCCGAGTTCGCCACCCCGGAGTGCGACAACCTGGAAGACGTCGTCGCCCACGACAAGGCAGGGGAGCGGATTCTGGAAGGGCTGGTGCGGGGTGCAGAGGAGCGACTCGAAGAAGAGGGCATCAGAGGGGAGATCTACGTCTTCAAGAACAACACCGACAGTGCCGGCAACTCGTACGGTTGCCACGAGAACTACCTGGTCAGCCGGCACAAGGACTTCCACCGCACCGTGGACGTCCTCATACCATTCCTGGTGACGAGACAGATCTTCCTGGGTGCCGGGAAGCTGACCCAGACCCCACGGGGCACCGCCTACTCGATCGCGCAGCGAGCCGATCACATCTGGGAGGGCGTCTCGTCCGCCACGACCCGCTCCCGTCCCATCATCAACACCAGGGACGAGCCCCATGCCGACGCCGAGCGTTACCGCCGGCTCCACGTGATCGCCGGCGACTCGAACATGTCCGAGTACGCGACCTTCGTGAAGGTGGGGACCATGGTCGCCCTGCTTCAGATGATCGAGCGCGATGTCGTGTTCCGCGACCTGTCCCTGGAGAATCCGATAAGGGCGATACGTGAGGTGTCACACGACGTCACCTGCCGGCGCAAGATCAAGCTGGCCAACGGGCGCGAGCTGTCGGCCCTCGACATCCAATGGGAGTACCTGGATCGGGCGATGAGGTTCGCCCGCAGCCCCGGGTTCCCACCCGAGGTGCAGGGAGCCATCGACCGTTGGGAGCACCTCCTCACCGGTCTCGAGAAAGACCCGATGACCCTGGATCGTGAGGTCGACTGGGTGATCAAGCACCGTCTTCTCGAGCGCTACGCCGACCGGCGGGGGATGTCCATGTCCGATCCCCGCATGTCGATGATGGACCTCAGCTACCACGACGTGGACCGGAAGAGGGGGCTCTACTACTTGCTCGAGGCCAAAGGCCTGGTCGACCGTGTGGTGACCGACGAGAAGGTGGCGCTGGCGGTGAGGCAACCTCCGCAGACAACTCGAGCCCGGCTCCGTGGTGCCTTCATCAAGGCGGCCAAGGCCAGGAAGAGGGATTTCACGGTCGATTGGGTCCATCTCAAGCTCAACGACCAGGCTCAGCGCACCGTCATGTGCAAGGACCCCTTCAAGGCCCACGACGAACGGGTCGAGAAGCTGATCGAGAGCCTCTAGACCTCGTAATTGGGACGCAGAGGCGTCATATACGGTCCTGTAGCTCCCAATTTCGCAACAATCGGGTGATGCAGAACGTCGTCGAGAGGGTCATCAACCTCCTCATCTACCTTCTCGCATCACCGGAGCCGGCGACCGCTGCCGATATTCGGCACACCGTTGCCGGCTACGGACAGGAGAGCGACGAGGCATTTCACCGGATGTTCGAGCGGGACAAGGACCTCCTCAAGCGTCTTGGGGTACCACTCGAGATGAAGGCGCTGGACACCTGGGAGATCGATTTCGGCTACACCGTCGACCCGACCAAGTACGCCCTGCCCGATCCCGGTCTGACCGAAGGGGAGCGAGTGGCGCTCTCGGTGGCGGCGCGAATGGTCCGTCTCGGTGGAGCCAACGCCGGGCTGGGCGGCCTCCTCAAGCTCGGTGGTGTCGAACGCGGGACCGGGATCGAGCCGCTCGGTGCCGATCTCGGCGCAGAAGCATCCGTCCTGGGTGACTTGTTTCTGGCCGTGACGGAGCGACGCAGGGTCGAATTCGACTATGCAGAGGTGGGCCGGACCGTCGAGCCCTACGGGATGGCGCATCGGAGGGGCCATTGGTACCTGGTGGGGCGCAGCGGAGCGGGGGAGCGGGTGTACCGGGTCGACCGAATCACCGACCTCGAGGTCGGCAAGGATGCCGAGGTGTTCCAAAGACCCAAGCGCTTCCAGGTGAAGCGGGCCATGAGCACCAACCCCTGGGAGGCGGGTTCGGACGAGGTCATCACCGCCTCGGTGCGATTCGACGAAGCGCTGGCGTGGTGGGCCGCCCGCACCCTCGACGTGGAACCGCCGCCCACCGGACCGTTGGATGTAGAGCTGAAGGTCGCCAATCGAGATGCCTTCATCGGCTGGATCCTCGGCTTTGGCCCGGATGCGGAGGTCCTGGCGCCGGCCGAACTGCGTGATGCAGTGCTCGATCGGGTCGAGGCTGCGGTGAACGGGCTGACATGAGCAGCGACCGCACCGCAGGCCGTCTCTCCCGGATTCTGGCCCTCATCCCCTACGTGCTCGCCAAGGACGGGGCCAAGGTCTCGGAGATCATGGATCGGTTCGACTACACCGAAGAGGAGCTGACCCGCGATCTCAACACGGTGTTCTTCTGTGGGATGCCCGGTTACACCCCCGGCGACCTCATGGAGGCGTACATCGACGGCGACGAAGTGATCATCGATGCGGCCGATTACTTCGCCAAGGCGCCACGATTGACGCCAATCGAAGCCCTGGGGCTGATGGCTGCCGGCATGGCCATCATCGGCTCGGGTCAGGGATCCCCCGACCTGAGGACGGCTGTGGACAAGCTGACCGAGGCGCTCCTTCCCGATGCTGGGTCGGCAATCGACGTCGATGTGTCCGGGGACTCCGAGAACCTGGCGACCCTGAAATCCGCCGCTGCCGAACAACGAGTGGTCAGGATCACATATCGCTCACTAGGAAGGGAGACCGAGACGGTGCGCGAGATCGAGCCCTGGGCAGTCGTGAGCACGCTGGGCAACTGGTATGTCCAGGGTTTCTGCCGGCTGGTCGGAGCGGAGCGCGTATTCAGGGTCGATCGGATACGTGATCTGGAGGCACTCGATCAACCGTTTCAGCGTCCCCAGACGCCAACCGAGCCGGAGATCGCCTATACCCCGTCCGAAGAGGATGTCGTGGCCAGGATCCGCCTCGAACAGTCGGCGAGATGGGTTCTCGACTATTACCCGGTCGATGTGGTGAAGGAGACGAAGAATGGCACGGAGATCCGCTTTTCGTCCCCCGATGCGGAGATTCCGGCACGTCTCCTGCTCCGTCTCGGTGACCAGGCACGCCTCCTCGATGGTGAGGAGGTCAAGGCCCGTGTCACTGCCATCGCCGGTGCGCTCAGAGACCGCTACGGAACGGGCCGTCCGACCTAGGCCGGCGCGCTACAGATTCGCGCCTCCGATGCCGATCACCCATCTTGTAATGGGAGACCGGAGACCAGGGATGACCACCATCAAGACAACTTGCGCCCGATGCGGTGACATCCATCTCACCCCGGATGACGTTGCCCTGGAGCTGCGCCCCGGTGGCCGGGAGGGTGACTACCGCTTCAAGTGCCCGACCTGCACCGAACCACAGCGCCGGCCGGCCAACTCACGGGTCGTGAGTGTCTTGTTGGCAACGGGGGTGGCCTTCGAGGTCGTCAACCCTGATCCGATCACCGAGAGCGAGATCGAGGCGTTCGTCGTCGCCCTAGAGGCGGAATCGGATCCGTTTCGCCTGCTGGCCGGCTGACAGGACCTGGATCTCTTCGATGGGCACCATGGGCAGGGTGCCCTCGACACACCAAAGGGTGGCGATCCTCCAGATCGCCACCCTTTTCCGTGACACGTACCGAGCACGGCGTAGCCGGTAACCTTCACCCGAGATGCAGCCCGGTGAGATCCTGATCATCGCCCTGCTGGCCCTGGTTGTACTGGGGCCGAAGCGGCTGCCCGAGCTGGCCCGCAAGCTGGGGGAGCGGACTGCCGAGCTGAGGTCGGCGGCCCGTGACCTGAGACGAGGGCTCGAGGCGGAGGTGACGGACATCAAGGAAGCCGGGGAGGACCTGAAGGCGCCTTTCGACGAACTCAAGAAGACCTCGGAGGAGCTTCGCAAAGGCATCGATGAGGCCGGCGTCACCAAGCTGGATTGGAAGGGCCCCAAGCCCATCTCGGGCCCGACCCCGGCCGATGCCATGGCCGACCTCGAGGAGATCGAGAAGAGGGCGGCCGACGAAGGCCCGCCAGGGTGATCGAGGACAAACCGCAATCCATCCTCGCCCATCTGGAGGAGTTGCGTTGGAGGCTCGTCAGGGTCTTCATCGCCATCGTCGTCGGTGGCGTGGTGGCCCTGGCATTCCACGATCAGCTGCGGATGATCCTCGAAGCGCCATTCCGCGCCGCGGCACCGAGCAACGATCTGCAGACCCTGAACCCGACCGAGCAATGGGGCGTCCTGATGCGGATCGCGTTGTTCGGTGGGATCATCTTGGCCAGCCCCGTCGTCCTCTATCAGATCTGGGCCTTCATTCAGCCTGCCCTCACCAAGAGGGAGCGGAACTGGGCGCTTCCCGTCGTCGGCTCGTTGGTCGTGCTCTTCGTGGGTGGTGTCGTGTTCGGATATGTGACCCTGCCACGAGGCCTCGAGTTTCTCCTCGAAATCTTCCCCGATGTCGAGTCCAATTTACGTCTCGGCGATTACTACTCGTTCACCCTCCGATTCCTTATCGCCTTCGGCCTGGCCTTTCTCTTTCCGGTATTCCTCTTCGCCGCGGCTGCGGCAGGCGTCATCTCATCCCGACAACTGGCTCGTGGCAGGAGATGGGCCGTACTCGTCATCGTGATCGGCGCGGCCGTGATCACGCCCAGTGGGGACGCCTTCAGCCTGATGGTGCTGTCGGTGCCCCTGTACCTGATGTATGAGGTCACCTACTGGCTGGTGAGGCTCATCCTCAGGAAATGACAGAACTGGAGGACTTCTGGTCGCAGCTCCCATTTCGCCCCGATGACTTCCAGGTCGAGGCGGGAGAGGCGATCGCTGAAGGGCAGTCGGTCGTGGTCACCGCTCCCACCGGCGCCGGGAAGACTCTCGTCGCCGAAGCGGCGATCCATCTCGCCGTCACCAGTGGCGAACGTGCCTTCTACACGACGCCGATCAAGGCCTTGTCCAACCAGAAGTACTCCGACTTCGTCTCCACCTACGGGCCCGATCGCGTCGGACTGCTCACGGGTGACAACGTGATCAACGGCGACGCCGAGATCGTGGTCATGACCACAGAGGTACTGCGCAACATGATCTACGCCGAAGGGACCCGCCTCGACCGGGTCGGCCTGGTGATCCTCGATGAGGTTCACTACCTGCAGAACCCCACCCGCGGTGCCGTCTGGGAGGAAGTGATCATCCACGCCCCGCGTCATCTCCAACTGGTGTGTCTGTCGGCGACCGTCTCCAACAACGAGGAGTTCGCGGCGTGGGTGGGGGAGAGGCGTGGGCCCACCCGGTTGATTGCCACCGACCACCGACCGGTCCCGTTGGAGTCGATGTACATGGTGAGGGACCGGATGGGCGCCCAGACCTTGCACCTCCTCCCCACCTTTGTCGAGCGGGAGGGGAGGAGACGGCCCAACCCTCGCATCGAGCACATGCTGGGACTGGAACGGGGCCGGCGTCGCCGGTTCAAGAGCCCCAACCGGACCGAGGCGGTCGAGCGCCTGGCCGAGGAGGGAATGCTTCCCGCGATCTTCTTCATCTTCAGCCGCGCCGGCTGTGATGCGGCGGCCCACCGACTTGTCGACGCCGGGATACGGCTCACCGACTCGACCCAGCGCACGGCGATTCGCGAGATAGCGGAGACCCGCACCAGCCATCTCGGGGAACAGGATCTAACCGTCCTCGGCTACGACCGTTGGATCGAAGGGCTCGAAGCCGGTGTGGCACCCCATCACGCCGGTCTGGTCCCGGCCTTCAAGGAAACTGTGGAGGAGTTGTTCGAGAGCGGCCTGTTGAGGGTGGTGTTCGCCACCGAGACGCTGGCCCTGGGGATAAACATGCCGGCGCGTACGGTGGTTCTCGAATCGCTCTCCAAGTTCAACGGGGAGACGCACGAGATGATGCGCCCGGGCGACTACACCCAGCTCACCGGCCGGGCCGGGCGGAGGGGCATCGACGTCCAGGGCTTCGGCGTGGTACTCCACTCGCCGTTCGTGCGCTTCGACTCGGTCACCGAGATCGCCTCGATCGGTGCCCACCCGCTCCGATCCAGCTTCCGGCCCACTTACAACATGACAGCGAACCTTGTCGCCAATTACGAACGGGAACGAGCGGAGGAGTTGCTCGAGGCTTCGTTTGCCGCCTTCCAGCGTGAGGGCGACCGCCATGCCGCCGAGACGACCATCGAGGCCTTGGAGCACACGTTGGAGAAGGAGGAGGCTGCGGCCCGATGTGAACGAGGGGACGTCGAGGAGTACATGACCCTGATCGAGTCATCCACGCCGGAACGTCACGACGACCGCATTTCGTCAGCGCTCGGCACCGGGCAGGTAGTCGACGTCCCCGGTGGCTCCAGAGACGGCAGGTACCTGATTCTCAAGCGCCTGGCCCGGAAGGACGGCGGGGCGCGCTATCTGGCGCTCTCCACCTCCGGACGCGTCTCAACCATCCGGTACAAAGACATCATCCAGGGGTCAACGATCGTGGCAGAGGTCGAAGTGCCGCTACCGGTCAAGCCGAAGGATCGTCGCTACGTCCAGGATCTGCTTCGGTCATTGCGGCGGGTGCCGCCCCGGGAGTCGAGCAAGGAGGTGCGCAAGCATCCGATCGTGGAACATCCGGTGGCTTCCTGCCCGGATGCCGCACGTCACCTCGCCGCGGAGAGGCGCGCTCTGCGCATCAAGAAGAAGCTCGAGCAGCATCGAGCGATCCGGCGCAGCTCCGGTCATGGCCTGGTCGAGGAGTTCGGCGCGATACGCAGCCTCCTCGAAGAGATGGGGTACCTGTCCGGATGGGATCTGACCGGGAGGGGCCAACGTCTCCGCTCTATCTACAACGAATCGGACCTCCTTCTCGCCGAGGCCCTCGAGCAAGGGCTCTTCCACGACCTCGAGCCGGCCGAGATCGTCGCTCTCGCTTCGGTGTTCGTGTACGAGCCCAGGTCGGACACGACTTCTCTGGCGGAATGGCCTACGGCGACACTTGCGGAACGCTGGGAAGAGCTCGAGATCGTCTGGAAGGACCTGGTGGAGCGGGAGCGGGCCCTGCGTCTCAGCCCGACTCGCCGCCCCGACCCTGGATTCGGAGTCCCGGCCCACGAATGGGCGGCCGGCGTCGAGTTCGACGATCTCACCACCCGGGGGATGGCCCCGGGTGATTTCGTCCGGGTCTCTCGCCAGCTGGTCGACCTTCTGCGACAACTGCGTGACAGCGCGCCCGGGCTGCGAGACGAGACGATCGCCGCGCTCAGAGCCATCGATCGCGGAGTGGTCGCCGCCCAAGGGGTTGGCTGATTGCCAGCCTGGCATGTGTACGTCAACAGGATGGCCGGCCGGAGAGCGGTCGACCCGGCACACATCGCCGCCCTGCTCCGGGAGGTCGGGGTCGAGCACGTCATGCATGTCCCTGGATCGCCCGAGGAGACCACGGCCCAGATCCGGGCCGCCGCACGGGACGGGGCAGGGCACTTCGCCGTCGCAGGCGGGGACGGTACGGTGAACCTGGCCATCAACGCCTTGATGCCGCTGGGCCTTTCCGAGCCCCCGGTCGTTGGCATTCTGCCGGTGGGAACCGGCTGCGACCTACTCCGCACCTTCGGCCTCCCCCACGACCTGATCGGGGCCGCCCGGCATCTGAAAACCGATGACACGTATGCGGTCGATGTCGCCACCCTGGAAGGGAGCTGGGGCACTCGCTATTTCGTCAACGTCGCCCAGGCGGGAATTGGGGCCGCGGCAGCCCAGACTGCGGTTAGATTGGGCCGGCGGCTCGGATCCTCGAGATATCCTCTTGCCTTCGTAGCCCGGCTCCCCGCATTCCCGCGGGCAAACGTGATCGTCACCACCGAGCGGCGGACCATCGAGACCGAGGCGCTCGCCGTGATCCTGGCCAATGCTCAGTTCTTCGCCGGCGGATGGAATGTCGCCCCCAAGGCCACCCTGGTCGACGGGGTCCTCGACGTCCAGATAATCGACACCCGGAAGGCCGGAGCCCCGGCTCTCGTGCCCAAGGTGATCAGAGGAACCCATCTCACCGATCCCTCGGTGAGGAGGGTCTCCGCCGCCGAGTTCACCATCACCAGCGAGCCGGTGTGGCCCCTGGAATGCGACGGGGATGTGGTGGGGAATACCCCGGTCAGTGGCCGTGTTATCCGGGCCGCGATCGATCTGAAGATCTGATCGGACGCGACTTATACTCCCGCTCCGCCGAGGGGCGCCTACCCGGGTTGATGATGGCCAAAGAACAAGTGGAAGAGCTCGCCGAGGACTTCGAGGACGATCTCGATGACGCGCCCGAGGAAGACGTCGACGAGGACGCCATCTCGGATCTGGACGAAGACCTCGAAGAGGTCGATCTAGACGCAGATTTCGAGGAGGAGGAGGAGTTCGAGGAGGAGGAGTCCGAGGAAGACGAGGCGGACTACGACTCCGAAGAGGACGAGGAGGGAGAGGACGACGACGAGACCACCGAGGCCCTCGAAGAGCTGGAGAGCGAGGAGCTCGAGTTGCTCGACGACGAGGCCGGGGAGGCGATGCTGGTCGACGAAGCCGAAGAGCTGCGTGCCATCAGGCGAGAGGAGCTCACCATGAACGTCGACGCCCAACTGCAGAGGTCCGACGAGTTCGTGTGCCAGTCCTGTTTCATGGTGAAGCGAACCAGCCAGCTGGCGAACCGCAAGAAAATGTTGTGCATCGACTGTGCTTCCTGACCGGGTAACGGTCGTCCTCCCCACCTACAACGAGAGGGAGAACCTCTCCGACATCGCCGCTGCCATCACCGCACATGGCTACCGGTTGCTGGTGGTCGATGACACCTCTCCCGACGGGACCGGTGACATCGCCGATCGGCTTGCCGCCGAGAATCCGGCGATAGGGGTCCTGCATCGCACATCGAAGGAGGGCCTCGGCCCCGCCTACCGGGAAGGCTTCGATCGCGCCCTCGCCGAGGGTGCGGAGACCGTCATCGAGATGGATGCCGACTTCTCCCATGATCCCGGCGACCTACCACGTCTCGTTCGGGCGATCGAACAGGGTGCAGATCTTGCGATCGGATCCCGTTACGTGCCCGGAGGCTCCACCCCGGACTGGCCGTTGAGCCGCCGATTCATCTCGATGGGAGGCAACCTCTACGCAAGGATCATGCTTGGGCTTTCGATCCGCGATGCCACGGCCGGATTCCGGGCCTTCCGCGCCCAGGCGCTCCAATCACTGGACTACCACCGGGCGGAGGCTTCCGGGTATGGGTTCCAGGTGGAGATGGCGATGTGGGCTCAGGAAGCCGGCCTGAAGGTGGTCGAAGTGCCCATCACGTTTCGAGATCGGACCAGGGGCAGTTCCAAGATGGGGACCGGGATCGTCATCGAGGCCATGAGATTGGTCACAGTGTGGGGTGCTCAGCGTCTGATCCGGGGCCGGAGCCCGGAATGAAGGTGACCGCTCGAAAGGCGGGGCGGGACGACCTCCCGGTGTTACTCGACCTCTATCGGGGCCTCGAGGAGGAGATGACAGCGCTCCACTCGATGTGGCCGCTGGCCGACGGGCTGGCGGAGCCGGTTGAGACCTCCTTCCACGATCTGATCGACGACCCGGAGAGCGTCCTGGTGGTCGGTGAGCTGGACGGCTACCCCTTCGGGTTCGTCTGGGCCAGGGTCGAGCAGATCCTTCCTCAGGCAGAGGGAGCGAAGGTCGGATCCATCAGGCTCATCTATGTCGCGCCGGGTGCCAGGGAAGTGTCGCTCGGGGAGGAGATGCGGGACTACACCATGGACCTGCTCCGGGAGCGTGGCATCTCCAGATTCGATGCCCACGTCCTACCCGGTCATCGTCTCGCCAAGAACTTCTTCGAGGCGGGCGGGTTCTCTGCCCGCTCGATCATCATGCATCACGATGACTCCCGTGACCGATGATCCGCCCCTCGTCGGGGTCGGGGTGGTCCTGGTCGATGCGGGGCGCATACTGCTGGTCCAGCGCGGCCACGAGCCGTCGAGAGGGCTATGGGCCGTGCCCGGCGGGACGGTCGGCAAAGGCGAGACGTTGCGTGAGGCGGCGGCCAGGGAGGCATTGGAGGAGACGGGATTGCTCGTCGACGTAGGAGACGTGGTGTGGGTGGGTGAGCACATCTCCGACTTCGGGCACATCGTCCTGATCGACTTTCTGGCCTCGGCGGTCGGCGGCCGCCTCGCCCCTGGCGACGACGCCGATCGGGCCGAATGGGTCCCCCTCGACGAAGTGGGTGGATATCCCCTGACCGCCACCATGCACGAGTTGATCGACATCCTCCGCACCCGACCAGGGGCATAAGCTGCGCTCCATGAGCCCGGGCCCGGTTGAGCTTCTTCAGGAGCTGATCCGGAACCAGTGTGTGAACGACGGATCACCTGAAAGCGGCAACGAGGCGCGATCGGTGGCCACATTGGTCGACTTCATCGGGCTCGAGGGCGAGATCGTGGAGCCCTCGCCGGGACGTCAGTCGCTGGTGTATCGCATTCGGGGCCAGGATCCGGACGCACCCTCGATCGCCCTAGTGCCCCATCTCGACGTGGTCCCCGCCGATCGTGAGGGCTGGTCCGTGGACCCCTTCGCGGCCGAGACCCACGACGGCTTTGTCTTCGGGCGGGGAGCGGTCGACATGCTGAACGTCACCGCTGCGATGGCGTGGGCTGTGAAGCCCTATCTGACCGGGGAGAAGAGGGCCCGAGGCGACCTCGTCTTCGCCGCGGTCGCCGATGAGGAGGCCGGGGGCCGGTTGGGGGCGAGGCACCTGGTCGAGGAGCGCTGGAGCATGGTGGCATCCGACTACTTGCTCACCGAGGTCGCTTATCCGGCTTTGATCGTCGACGGGCAGTCGACCGTGCCCGTCTCGGTGGGTGAGAAGGGAGCCTATTGGTCCATCCTGGACACGGTGGGGACACCTGGGCATGGCTCGGTCCCGTACCGGGCCGACAACGCCCTGGAGAAGCTCGTCCTCGCTCTGGCGGGGATCGTCGAGACCCCACCTCCCGCGGCGGTCACCCCCGAGTGGCTCGCCTTTCTCGACCACCTCGGCTTGGACGAGGCGTCGAAGGAGCGGCTGGCCGACATCGACCATCTCGACGATGAGATCGATCGCATCTCGGGAGACGACCCGGCCCTGGCCCGTTACATACACGCCGCCACGCATCTCACCATCTCGCCGAATGTCGCCCGGGCGGGGACCAAGACCAATGTCGTGGCCGATCGCGCCCGGGCCCAGATCGACATCCGTGGTCTTCCGGGCATGGATCGCGAGTACGTCGACGCCCATCTGCGAAAGGCGATGGGCAGCGCATCCGCCCATGTGGACATAACCCCGGTGATGGACAACGACGCGACGGTCTCGTCGGTGGGCAATGTCCTGTGGGAAGCTATAGGGGACGCCGTCGAGGACCTCGAGGGTCATCGCAGCCTGACGCCGACGATGATGACCGTGGCCACCGATGCCCGCTATTGGCGGGCAAGGGGGACCGTTTGCTACGGGGTGGGCCTCTTCGACGATCGGATGGCCTTCTCGGAGATGCTGTCGCTCTTTCATGGGAACGACGAGCATGTGTCGGCCCGGTCCGTGGAACGGACCGCACAGCTATATGAGCAAGTGCTGGAGCGGTTCTTCTCCCCCGGATGAACGTCATATGTGACATAGATGGTGTCGTCTATCGCGGAGATCAGCTGGTCGCGGGCTCGGACCTGGCGTTGGAGCGTCTGGCACGGGCGGGGATCGGCATCTGGTTCGCCACCAACAACAGCACAAAGACTCCCGAGATGGTCAGCGCCCGCATTACCGAGATGACAGGGGTAGATGTCCAGCCGGAGTCGATCGTCACTTCCTCGGAAGCGGCGGTAAGGATGCTCGACGAGGACGAGCGGCCGGTCATGGTGCTCGGCTCGAGTGGGATAACCGGCGCGCTCGCGCTGGCCGGGATCGAGACCACCGACAGCCCCACGGAGGCCCGGGCCCTCCTGGTTGGCCTGGATTTCGACCTGAGCTACGACCGCCTCACCAGGGCCGCGGACGCAGTGCGGGCCGGCGCCCGGTTCATCGCCACCAACACCGACCCGACCTACCCGGTGGCGAGTGGCCTCCTGCCCGGCGGTGGCTCGATGGTGGCGGCGGTACAGACCACTACGGGCGTAGCCCCGGAAGTGGCGGGAAAGCCGCACGCACCGATGAGGGCTTTGCTCCGCTCGAGGGGCATCGGCGCAGCGTGGGTGATCGGAGACCGGGTGGACACCGACATCGCCCTGGCCCGGGCCGAGACCGATTGGCGATCGATACTCGTCTTGAGCGGAGTGACCGGTTATGACGTGGCTTCGGGTGCGGACCACGTGGTGCCCGACCTGGCAGCTGCCGTCGAACTCTTGTTGGCCGAGGGGCCGACCGCGCCAATCGGCGTCCCGTAGCCTTGGACCATGGGCGACTTCCTGTTGACTGTCGTCTTCCTGCTGCTCTTCGCGTGGGTGGCTCGAGGTCTGGTGGGAGCTCGCGAGCTGACCTGGAAGCGAACACTCCTCGCCATCCTCGTGGGCTTCGTGTTCGGGCAGGCCGTCGCCGTCCTGATCTTGGTCCGGGATTTCACCCAGGTTCAGGACATCGACGGTGGTCAGGTGCTCGCGCTGTCCCTGCCCTTCGCCTTGATCGGCACCATGGGGGCGATAGTCGTCCTGGAGCTCCTGTTCGCCCGGCCCAAGGCACGACGCGGACCTCACGTCCCTCATCCGTTCAAAACACTCCGTCGTCGAGCCGGTTTGATCCGTCGCGGCTCGCAAGTGACCCGCATCATCGCCCGCAACGGTCTCGCACCGCTGGTGGGTCTGCGGCTAGGTGAGGTCTCGACCCGAAGCCCCGAGGAGCTTGCCCGCCGAGTTCGCGTCGCACTCGAGGAATCGGGAGGGGTGTTCATCAAGTTGGGACAGCTCCTGGCGACGCGCCCTGATCTCCTTCCTCCGGCCGCCATGGCTGAGCTTGGACGTCTTCACGCCTCGGCGGCCCCACTGCCCCAGGATCAGGTGGCACAGGTCATTCGAGAGGAGACCGGTCGCGGGATCGAAGAGGTCTTCGCCGAGATCGACTGGCAACCGTTGGGTTCTGCCTCCATCGCTCAGGCGCATTCGGCGCGTCTGCACGACGGGCGTGAAGTCGTGGTCAAGGTGAGACGGCCAGGTCTGACAGAGCAGGTGGAACGAGATCTGGCCATTGCCCGGTGGCTGGCCAGGACCGCGGAGCGACGGACCAACTGGGGGGCCCAGTACCGCGCCACCTCGCTCGTCGCTGAGTTCTCGGACGTCGTGCACGGTGAGCTGGATTTCCACATCGAGGCTCGTCACGCTATCGAGGCGGGCGCGGCGATCGCCCGTCAACCTCGGATTGTTGCCCCCGACATCATCGACTCCCTGACATCCGAGCGAATGCTGGTGATGGAGCGCTTGCCTGGTGTCCCATTGTCAGCCGATGATTCCGGGATCGAGCCCGTGCGGGGACGACAGCTCGCCGATGCCCTCTGCGTCTCTCAGGTCGAGGCGATGTTGAAGGGGGAGAGATTCCACGGTGACCCTCACCCTGGCAATGTCTTGATCCTCGAGAGCGGCGACCTCGGTCTCATCGATTTCGGCATCGCGGGCCGCCTGGACACCTTCGAAAGGGCGTCCGTGTTCCAGATGCTGGTCGCCATGAAACTGCAGCAGCCATCGTTGCTCTACGAGGCAATGGTCTCGATCGGCGCGATCAGTCCGACCCGGGACCCGGATGAGATCGAAAGGGCCCTCGCCCAGTTTCTCGCCGCCGATGTCGGCTCCGGAATCCCTTCCCCGGACGCCCTCACCGATCTTCTCGCTCTTACTAACAGGCTCGGGATGACCCTTCCCCGGTCGACGACGACGATGTTCCGGGCTCTGGCCACCCTGGCCGGGACATTGGAACAACTATCGGCCGGATACCCGCTGATCGACGTGATTGCCGATGTCGGCGGCGCCGAGCTCCGGGAGCGAATGTTGCCGGGATCCGTTTCCGAGTTGGTTCAGCAGGAGTGGGCCCAGCTTGGCCCACTGCTGAGTCGCGCCCCACGTCACATGGATCGGATCGCGACCCTCCTGGAGCACGGTCGCCTCACCACGCGTCTCAGGCTCTTCACCGACGTTCAAGAGGTCCGTGTCCTGGAGAACTTGATGAACCGCATCGTGCTGGCGATTCTGAGCATCGGGGTCGGCTTCGTCTCGGTTCTCCTGTTGCGAACTCAGGGTGGCCCCAGCCTCACCGCGATTGGTGTCGATCTGTACGAGATCCTGGGCTGGATCGGCCTCTCGTTGGCGGTGATCCTCCTGATGAGGGTGCTCCTGGCCGTGCTGCGAGTCGAGGAGGACATAGAGACGTGAGTCGCGAAGATCTGGTGATCGCCAATTCGATTGGGCGATAATTCGAGGATGGACATCACTCAGGAGCAGCTGGAGAAGCTCGAAGCGGTTCTAGCCCGTCTCGAGGAGCTCGATCCGGCCGAGGTGCCCGAGCCGGCTGCCGAGCTCGCCGACCTGCTGGGATCGATCCTCGAGGAATCGGAGACGACCTGAGCAGACGTCGTCTCGACGCCGAGTTGGTGCGTCGTGAGCTGGCCCGGAGCCGCAGCGAAGCACAACGGCTCATCACCGAGTCGAGGATCCTCGTCGCCGGGATTCCCACCCCAAAGCCGGCCTCGCTGGTCTCCCCGGACACTCCGATCGAATTGCAGTCGGATGAGAAGCGCTGGGTGTCACGTGGCGCTCACAAGATGCTGGCTGCGCTCGATGCATTCCCCGTGGACCCGGAAGGCAAGGACGTGCTGGATGTCGGCGCCTCGACGGGCGGCTTCACCGAGGTGATGCTGGAGCGCGGTGCGAGATCGGTGACCGCTCTCGACGTGGGCAGGGCACAATTGCACGAGAGCCTTCGCTCTGACCGACGGGTCATCCCGCTCGATCGCACCAATTTCCGACTTGTCGAGACCGGGACGTTGGAGAATGCACCCTTCCCCATCGTCGTGGCCGATCTCTCGTTCATCTCACTTTGCGCGGTTGCGGCAACACTGGCCGCCGCAGCCGCCGAGGGCGGCGATCTCATCGTTCTGGTCAAGCCGCAATTCGAGGCGGGCAAGGGTGAGATCGGGAGCGGTGGGGTGGTCCGCCGTCAGGAGACGAGAGAGAGCGCTGTCAAACAGGTCAGCGACTGTCTGGGCCGAGTCGGGCTCGGCTCCCGCGGGATCATCCGATCGCCCATCGAAGGCAGGGACGGGAACGTCGAGTACCTACTCTGGCTCCGCAAAGGCGACCACGGAGTCGCCCTGGAGGTGCCGGCATGAAGTTCGCTCTCGAGGTGCGGCAGGGCCCCGAGAACGCCCTGGTGTTCTCGGAGAAGCTGCGCGCTTCGATCGCCTCGGTCGGGGGTGAGGTTGTGGAAGACCGAGGTGAAAAGCCCGACCTGGTCGTCGCTGTTGGTGGAGACGGGACTGTCCTGGCCGCGGTGCAGCGCGCCCTCACCCACGATGTCCCCGTGCTCGGGTTCAACCTCGGCACCATGGGATTTCTTGCAGTGGCCGAGCCTGAGGACCTGGAATGGGTGCTCGAGCGTCTGATCCGGGGCGACCACCAAACGGAACAGCGGATGACCATCAGGGCGACCGTGGCAGGCCAGACGGCCACGGGTGTTAACGACGTCGTGGTGGAGAAGGTCGACAGCCAGCGCTTGATCCACCTCGACGTGGCAGTAGACGGGGAGCGCTTCGTCACCTATCGGGCCGACGGGCTGATAGTCGCCACACCCACCGGTTCCACCGCCTACTCCTTCTCTGCACGGGGCCCGCTGGTCGACCCGGTGCTCAACGCGATGATCCTGACGCCGGTGGCGGCGCATTCACTGTTCGACCGAACACTGGTGCTCCCAGCTGCCAGCAAACTCTCAATCGTCGTGCAGCGCGACCGTCCGGTGAAGGTGACGGTGGACAAGATCGACATGGGTCATCTGACCGCCGGTCGCACCGTCGAGATCGAGCAAGGTGAGCGCCCGGTCCGCTTCGTGCGCTTCGGGCAGCGGTCCTTCACCCGACTGGTGAGAGACAAGTTCGGTCTCGACTGATGCTTCATCACTTGCGTGTGAGAAATCTCGGTGTCCTGGAGGATGCCGCCATTGCCCCGGACCGGGGCTTCACGGTCGTCACCGGCGAGACCGGGGCGGGAAAGACGATGCTGCTCGGGGCATTGCGTCTGCTCGGAGGTGAGAAGGCGAAGACTGCTTCGGTCGGGCCGTTCGCCCAGGAGGCGATCGCAGAAGGCCTCTTGGGCAACGACGATGACGAGGTAGGTGTGACCAGGGTGGTGCCACGGGAGGGGAAGAGCCGGGCCTATGTGAACGGAAATGTCATCTCAGCACCCACACTGGCGGAGAAGATCGGCAACCTGGTCGACATCGTCGGCCAGCACGATCGGCTGGCGCTGAAATCGCCGCAGGCGATTCTCGAGATCGTCGACGCCAGACTCGATGCGGAAGGTAAACGGACTCGTGCGTCCTACCGGGAGACATGGGGCCGCTACCGGGATGCCCTCGGCGATCAGCGTCGGCTGGGGGGTGACAGCATGGCCCTCGAGCGTGAGCTCGATCTCCTCAGACATCAGGCAGGAGAGATCGCCGCCGCCGGGCTGGCAAAAGGGGACGACCTGCGCATGGAATCGATCGGGGCCCGCCTGAGGAACGCCGCAACGATCCGTGAGAACCTGTTTGCGGTGCTGAGTCAGCTGGATGGGGTGACCTCGGGCAGCGGGGAAGCGGTGTCCACCCTCAGAAAGCTTGCTGGGATCGATCCGGCGTTCTCCGAGCAGTCGGAGGTCGCGGAGGAGATCGATGCCCGTGCTCACGATCTACATCGAATGGTTCGCCTGCTCGCCGAGACCGTCGAGGAGGACCCGCGTGCTCTTCTCGAGCTGGAGGAGAGGCTGACCCTTCTCGGCGATCTGAAGCGAAAATACGGCCGCACCCTGAATGAGGTGCTCCAGTTCGGGAAGGACGCATCTCTGCGCGTCTCGGAGTTGGAGTCCCTTCTGGCCCAAGCCTCGACCATCGGCGGAGTGGTTGCCGGGCTCGAGGCTGACTTGGCGGGCATCGGCGCCGATCTGAGTTCGGCCCGCCGCGATGCTGCAGGCCGGATCGAAGACGAGGCCAAGGCCCATCTCACCGAGCTGGGGCTTCCAGCTGCCCTGTTGAGCATCGAGATCCAGCCTCAGGCTCCAGGCCCGTCGGGAGCCGATCGGGTGACCCTGTCGTTTGCCTCCGACGAACGGCTGGCGCCCGGGCCGATCGAGGAAGTCGCTTCCGGCGGGGAGCTGTCGCGGTTGATGCTGGCATTGCGACTAGCCACCAAGACGCCCGGAGGCACGATCGTGTTCGACGAGATCGATGCCGGCGTGGGGGTGCGACCGCCCTTGCCCTTGGACGCAAGCTCGCCGACCTGGCCGTCGCCACTCAGGTGCTCTGTGTGACCCATCTCCCGCAGGTCGCGGCCTATGCCACCACGCACTATGTGGTGGAGCGGGCGGGGCCCCGAGCAGAGGTGCGTCTGGTCGACGGGGAGAGCCGGCTCACCGAGCTGTCACGCATGCTGGCCGGTCTTCCCGACAGCGAGCGGGGCCGGGACGCCGCCGCCGAGCTGCTCGAGGGAGCACATCGGAGTTGATTCCGGCTCCGAGCGTCAGCGGTGCTACATTGGCATTCCGTCATGGACGGGCCACTTTTCAACTCGGATCCCACTCCAAGCGTCGTCTCCGAGCACCCTGAGGACACCACCGGCCCGCCGACTCCCACCAAGTTCGTCTTCGTCACCGGTGGTGTGGTGTCCAGCTTGGGCAAAGGGATTGCCGCCTCCTCTCTGGGCCGCCTCCTCAAGTCACGAGGCCTCCGAGTGGTGAACCAGAAGCTCGACCCATACATCAACGTGGATCCCGGGACGATGAATCCCTTCCAACACGGGGAGGTGTTCGTCACCGACGACGGTGGGGAGACCGACCTCGACCTCGGCCACTACGAGAGGTTCACCGGTGAGAACCTGAAGCGAACCTCGAATGTCACCTCCGGGTCGGTGTATCTCTCCGTCATCCAGAAGGAGCGACGGGGCGACTACCTGGGGGACACGGTTCAGGTGATCCCGCACGTGACCAATGAGATCAAAGACCGGATCCGCCGGGTCGGGGAACAGGACGTGGACGTTGTCATCACCGAGGTCGGCGGCACTGTCGGTGATATCGAGAGCCTGCCCTTCCTCGAGGCCATCCGCCAGTTCGGCAACGACGTGGGCAGGGAGAATGTCATGTTCGTCCATGTCACACTGGTGCCTTACATCGCCACGTCCGAGGAGCTCAAGACCAAGCCCACCCAGCACTCGGTGGCCGAGCTGAGGAGCAAGGGCATATCGCCTGACGTGATCGTGGTCCGCTCCGACCGCGAGATAGACGAGGGGGTCAGGAAGAAGATCAGTCTCTTCTGCGACGTCCAACCGCGAGCTGTGATCGCCGCCCCGGACGCTCGCGATATCTACGAGGTGCCCCTGCAACTCCACGATGGCGGCCTGGACGCCGTGGTTTGCGACCGGCTCGGCCTGGTCACCGGACCGCCCAACCTCGATGGGTGGCGTGCGATGGTCGAGAAGGCCCTGTCGGCGACGGAGAGTGTCCGGATCGGGATCGTGGGCAAGTACGTCGGGCTGCCCGACGCCTATCTGTCTGTGGCCGAGGCCCTGCGTCACGCCGCCGCGGGGCACGGCCTGCAGCTCGATCTCGTCTGGGTGCCGAGCGACGAGCTGACCGGGTTGCTCGCCGACTCTTATCTCGAGGACCTCGATGGGATAGTCATCCCGGGTGGCTTCGGCTACCGGGGGGTGGAAGGCAAGGTGCAGGCGATCCGATTCGCTCGTGAGAATGGGGTCCCGTTGCTCGGGCTCTGCCTGGGCCTGCAATGCTCGGTGATCGAGTTCGCCCGCAACGCGCTCGGCCTCCATGACGCCAACAGCACAGAATTCGACCCGACGACCCCTCATCCCGTGATCGACCTGATGGCCAGTCAAGAAGATGTCGAGGACAAGGGAGGGACGATGCGGCTGGGGCTCTACGCGGCCAAGCTCGCCGAAGGCTCCAGGGTCCGTGCTCTCTACGGGCAGGAGCTCGTCTACGAGAGGCATCGCCATCGGTGGGAGGTGAACAACCGCTACCGCAAGGACCTGGAGAAGGCCGGGATGAGGCTCTCCGGCGTTTCACCCGACGACAGCCTCGTCGAGTACATCGAGCTCGTCGACCATCCATATTTCATCGGGACCCAGGCTCATCCGGAGTTCCGGTCCCGACCCGATTCCCCGCACCCGCTGTTCGCCGGCCTGGTCCAGGCGGCAGCGGCGCGCGGCACCCGCGTCGCTTCCCCTGCCGAGGCCGTGGATCTCACCATCGAGTGAGGCAGCGTCTGGCCGGGGCGGATAGCCTGCTACGAATCAGGCCAGGAACGAGGGAGGTCCAGCCTTGATCGTGGGTGTCCCCAAGGAGACGAAGACCGAAGAGCATCGCGTCGCGATCACCCCGGTGGGTACCCGCGAGCTGACCGAGCGGGGCCACACGGTGCTCCTCCAGAAGGGAGCCGGGGAAGGCTCGTCGATCCCCGACGAGGAGTTCGAGGCTCAGGGGGGGACCACCGTCCCAACACCCGAGGACGTGTTTGGCGAGGCCGACCTGATCCTCAAGGTGAAAGAGCCGCAACCGCCTGAGGTCGAGATGCTCCGGCCCGGGCAGGTCCTGTTCACCTATCTCCATCTCGCCGCCTATCCAAAGCTGGCCGCCGGTCTGCGCGAAGCCGGCGTTGTAGCCATCGCCTATGAGACGGTGCAGCTCCCGGACCGGTCTCTTCCCCTGCTCGCCCCGATGTCGGAGATCGCCGGCCGGATGGCCACCCAAGTGGGGGCCTACTTCCTGGGCAAGGGTGAAGGGGGTCGGGGCGTGCTGCTCGGTGGAGTCACCGGCGTCAGGGCGGGAAAGGTCGTCGTGATCGGAGGCGGCATCGCCGGGTCGAACGCTGCAGTGATCGCGGTCGGCATGCAGTCCGATGTCGCCGTGCTCGACACAGACATCGGCAAGCTGCGCACACTGGATGCGCTCTACCTGGGCCGGGTCAGAACGCTGCATTCCAACCGGTTGACCCTCGAACAGGAGGTGCTCGACGCTGATCTCGTCATCGGAACAGTGCTCGTGCCCGGGGCTTCGGCACCGAAGCTGGTGACGGAGGACATGGTCAGGGCCATGAAGCGGGGCGCCGTCCTCGTTGACGTCGCCATCGATCAGGGCGGCTGCTTCGCCACCTCGCGTGAGACCACCCACACCGACCCCGTCTATCAGGTCCACGACGTAGTCCACTACGCGGTGGGCAACATCCCTGGCGCAGTCCCACACACCTCGACTTACGCCCTCACCAACGCCACCCTGCGATACGCGGTGAGTCTGGCCGATCACGGTGTCACCGGTGCCCTGGAAGCACACCCCGAGCTCGTCGCCGGTATCAATGTCGTGGGCGAGGCGGTGTGTCACCCAGCCGTCGCCGAGAGCCTCGGGGTTGCTCATGTCCCGCCACGTGAGGCGCTCGCCTCGGTTTGAGCCCGGCCCGCCCGACCCTGTCCGAGGGCGTCGACGAATACCTCCTCGCCCTCGACGTCGAGCGGGGGCTCTCCGCCAACACGATCCAGGCCTACCGGCGAGACCTGAGTCAATACCTGGCGTACCTGGAGGGAGCAGAGCCCGACCAGGTCTCCGTCGAGCGCTATGTGACGCATCTGAGGTCTGCCGATCTGGCCTCTTCGACGGTCGGGCGCAAGCTCGCCGCGATCAGAGGGCTGCACCGGTTCATGGTGGTGGAGGGCCTGCGTCAATCGGACCCGACCCTCCTGGTCGAGTCACCACGCCGGCCCGAGCCCTTCCCCAAGGCACTCACCGTCGACCAGGCGATAGCGCTGGTCGAGGCGCCCGACCCAGGCTCACTCAAAGGGAGACGTGATTCCGCGCTTCTCGAGTTCCTCTATGCCACGGGCGCCCGCGTCTCGGAGGCTGTCGGCGTCGATCTCGGCCATCTCGATCTCGACGATCGTGTCGTGCTGGTGACCGGGAAGGGCGCCAAACAGCGTCTGGTCCCCATCGGCGGGAAGGCGGTCACTGCGCTGTCGAGATGGCTGCCGGACCGGCTCTCACTGGTGAGGCGAGGACAGAGGGGGGACCCTGTGTTCCTGAACCTCAGGGGTCGCCGTCTCAGCCGCCAGGGCGCCTTCGACGTCGTCAAGGCCAACGCCCGACGTGCCGGGATCGAAGGAGACGAAGTGTCACCTCATGTACTGCGACACTCGGCAGCCACACACATGGTCGAGGCCGGGGCCGACCTGCGGACCGTACAAGAGATCCTGGGTCACGCTACGATCTCGACAACCCAGATCTACACGAAGGTCAGTCCTGTCCATCTCGTCGAGATCTACGTCCAGGCCCACCCGAGGAGTAAATGACAACGTTCGACATCGCCGGTGCCGAGAAGGCCCTTCGTGACCAGCGCGAGCATCTCGTTCACCAGCTGGCCGACCTCGGAGCGGCCGAATCGGGTGACCTGAACGCCGACATCGACTTCGGCGGGAGCTTTGCCGATGCGGCCGCGGTGACCGCCGAGAGGACGGAGGTCCTCGGGGTGGTCGAAACCTTGAAGGCCCAGCTCGAGAACGTCGATCGTGCCCTGGCGAAGGTGGCATCCGGAACCTACGGGATCTGTGAGGACTGTGGCAAGGAGATCTCGTCGGCTCGTCTCGAGGCGCGACCCG
This sequence comes from Acidimicrobiia bacterium, assembly GCA_025937235.1. Lineage (GTDB taxonomy): Bacteria > Actinomycetota > Acidimicrobiia > Spongiisociales > ZC4RG35 > JARDZU01. The sequence goes on along the minus strand of JAICRU010000017.1, from coordinate 18,634 downwards.
AATCGATCCGTTGCATCGACTGCAAGACAAAGGCCGCGGGCCGCTAGCGCGTGCCCGGGTCACTGGGCCATCTCACCTCGCGGTTCTTCGAGGTTCTCTACGCACAACCGCTGCGTTCGGAGGAGGTCCTGGAGGTCGAGTCCTGGCTGGGCCCGGCGCAAGCATGGTTGTTCTTCTCGCAGACGACACCTGATCAGCGTCACGGATACCAGGCCGCCCTGGTGGCTCGCGACGCCGGCCTCGGCCCAACCGGGATGAGGGCGGCCCTGCTCCACGACATCGGAAAGCGCCATGCGCGTCTAGGGGTGGTCGGACGCAGCATCGCCTCGCTGGCGATAAAGACGAGGCTTCCACTGACCAAGCGGTGGCGGTTGTACAGGGATCACGGCCTCACCGGAGCGACTGAGTTGGCCGCCCTCGGGTCGGAGCCGTTGGTGGTCGAGTTCGCTCGCCATCATCACGGTGATCGTCCTCCGGCGATCCCGGAGCGAACGTGGGAGGCGCTCCAGCTCGCGGACCAGCCGGCAAAGACCGAGCGAAAGAGGGCGGTGGAATAACCTGAGCACGCCGATGACCTTCCACGTCAAGACAACAGTGTTCGAGGGCCCACTCGACCTCCTCCTCCAGTTGATCACCAAGCATCAGGTGGAGGTCACTGCAGTGGGTCTGACCGACGTCGTGGGCGAGTATCTCTCCTTTCTCGAAGAGATGAAGGATCTCGACCTGGAGGTGACCTCTGAGTTCCTCATGATCGCGGCCACGCTCATCCAGCTCAAGGCTCAATCCCTGCTCCCCGGTCGTGGTGATCTCGAACTGGACGAGGAGTTGACCCTGATGGAGGAGCGAGATCGTCTGCTCTCGCGGTTGCTGGTGTGTGTCACCTTCAAGGACGTTGCCGCTGTTCTGCAACGCCGGATCCAGGACACGAATCGCTTCGTCCCGAGGGTCAGCGGGTTGGATCAGGTGATTTCCCCCCGACCCCAGGACCTGGCCATCCCAATCGGCATGGAAGAGATGGCGGCCATGGCTCACCGGGTCTTCTCGCGCCAGGGGGCTGAACCCGATCTGGACCATCTGGACCTCGATCTGCCCTCGGTCGAAGCAGCGATCGACGAGCTCCGCGCCCGGGTGTCCGATCTGAGCATGGCCACATTCGGGGATCTAACCGCCCATTGCTCCCGGCCGGTGGAGGTCGCCGCCTATTTCCTGGCCCTGCTCGAGCTGGCACGGTGGGGGCTGATCACCGTGTCACAGGAGGACTGGCTCGCCGACATCATCGTCGCCCACAGGGGCGACCCCAGCGCCGCCTTCAGTTCGGAGTGGGCATCTTGAGGGACCTGGCTGCCCTCGAGGCCGTCCTCTTCGTGACGGAGGCTCCCGTGCCCTTGGGCGAGCTGGCCGAGGTCCTGGAGCTGCCCAAAGGGCGGGTGGAAGACCTCCTCAGCGAGCTACGCCTGGAGTTGGCCGAGCGCGAGTCGGGTCTGATGCTGCGAGAGGTCGCGGGCGGCTGGAGGTTGTACAGCCATCCCGAGGCGTACCCGTTCCTCGAGAGGTTCTCTGCCTCGGCCACGGCACGCAAGCTCTCGCCCGCGGCCCTGGAGACGCTCTCGGTCATCGCCTATCGCCAACCGGTAGCCCGAACCCAGATCACCGAGATCCGGGGGGTCGACTCCGACTCGGCCGTTCGGACCCTCGAGCGGCTGGGGCTGGTGGAGGAGAGAGAGCGACTCAGCATCCCGGGCAACCCGGCCGTGTATGTGACCACCGACCTCTTCTTGGAGAAGATGGGGCTCGTGACATTGGCCGGCCTGCCCCCTCTCGCCGACCATATCCCGCCCCCTGACACCGTGGAAGCGCTCGAGGAGACTCTCCGCCCCGGGCACCCCTGATTGCTGTGGCGGATTCGATCCGCATCCAAAAAGCGATCGCCGCCGCCGGGTTGATGTCACGACGTGCCGCCGAGGACATGATCAGGCAGGGCCGGGTCAGTGTCGACGGCGCCACCGCCAACTTGGGTGACCGCGTGGATGTCGAATCACAGACGGTGGAGCTGGACGGGGCGCCCATCCCGGTCAACCCCGATCTGGAGACACACCTGCTGTACAAGCCATCCGGCGTCATCTCGTCGGCGGCCGACCCCGAGGGCAGACTGACTGTTGTCGACCTGGTCGACAGCAGCGTGCGTCTGTATCCGGTCGGCCGTCTCGATTATGACTCGGAGGGCCTCATTCTCCTGACCAACGACGGCGAGCTCGCCAACAGGGTGACCCATCCCAGATATGGGATCCTCAAGACATATGTCGCACTGGTCGAGGGCCGCCCGGGTAAGAGGGACATCCGTTCGCTCCTCGACGGGGTGGATCTGGACGACGGCCCGGCCCGCGCCGTCTCGGCGCGTGTGGTGGGCCGTGAGGGATCGTCGACCCGGGTGGTGGGGAGGCCAAGGGAATTGACCCTGATCGAACTGAGCCTGGGGGAGGGCCGTAACCGTGAGGTCCGACGCATGTTCGAAGCCCTCCAGTATCCGGTGCGGCGTCTGGTGCGAACCGCAATCGGGCCGATCTCGGATCGATCCCTCAAACCGGGTGAGTCACGTCGCCTCTCCCCGGGCGAGATTCGCGATCTGCTCGCCTCCGGCTCCCCGGAGGGGCGATGACCGGGAACATTCCCGTGGAGCCGGCCCGCGGGCCGATCGAGGCATCGGTCCGCCCTCCCGGATCCAAGTCCCAGACCATTCGCGCACTGGTCATCTCCACGCTGGCTCGCGGCCGATCCCGGCTCAACGGGGCACTCGTCTCCGATGACACCCGGTTCGCATCGGCCGCGCTGGAGGGACTGGGAGGGGCGATCTCGGTCGACGGCGACGTGTGGACTGTAGAGGGCACCGGAGGGCGGCTCATCGCACCCGAGGGCGTTCTCGATGCTGGTGCCTCCGGCCTGACGGCACGGGCCGTGATCGCACTCGGAGCCTTGGTCGAGGGCCGGACCACCGTGGTGGGGAGGGACCGCCTCCCGGAACGGCCGATGGGAGGGCTGGTGGAGGCCCTGCGGGACCTGGGTGTCGAGGTCGTGTCCGACGGTGGGCACCTCCCCGTGACGGTTGTCGGTGTAGGGCGGCTCCCCGGGGGAGAGGTCATGGTCGATTCCACCCAGACCAGCCAGTTCGTCAGCGCCCTGCTGCTTGCCGCTCCCCTCGCTGCGAGCCCCCTGAGGGTCGAACCGGCGGGGTTGAGGGGGTCACATCGCTATCTCGAAGTCACCATCGCCACAATGCGTGCCTTCGGCGCGTATCCCATCCCGGATGGCCCCGGCTACAGGGTGGATCCGTCCGGGTACGAAGCGGTCGATATCACCATCGAACCAGACGCCTCCGCCGCGGTGTATCCAATGGCGGCTGCGGCCGTCATCGGGGGCAAGGTGACCATCGAGGGCCTGGGCTCGGCATCACTGCAGCCGGACATGCGAGTCGCGGATGTGCTGGCTTCGATGGGCTGCATCGTGACTCAGACGGATACAGAAACGACGGTGGAAGGTGGGTCTGGCCCCCTGCGGCCGATCGATGCCGATCTCTCCGGGTCACCCGACGGCGCCCTCGCGATCGCGGTGACCTGTCTCTTCGCGCAGGGCCCGAGCCGACTGAGAGGCCTCGGCTCGCTGCGGTTCAAGGAATCCGATCGGCTCGCAGCCACCGCTCATGAGCTGGTGCGATTGGGCGCCGCGGCCAGTGTGGAAGGGGACGATCTGATCATCGAGCCGGCACGGCTCCGGGCCGGTCGCGTCGACTCGCACGGTGACCACCGCATCGCCATGTCCTTCGCCATAGCCGGGCTCCGCATCCCCGGCATCGAGATCGCCGACCCGGGCGTTGTCGCCAAGACCTGGCCCGGGTATTGGGAGGTGCTGGCAAGGATGGCGGGGCGAACGATCTGACTCGAACGGCGCGGGACCGCGGGCTGCGCTAGGTTGCCGGGCGCGGAGAGACGGGCCCGGTCCCACAAGCCCCCATTGTCCGAATACCCCCATAAGGACACCCTCTGGAGGCCGGGCCTCCTCCGCAGCCGGATAGGCTCCCGGGTCTGTGACCGATCTCATCGTGACCCTCGATGGCCCGGCGGGGACGGGCAAGAGCACGGTGAGCAAGGCGGTAGCTGACCGTCTCGGCCTGCCCCGGCTCGACACCGGGGCCTTCTATCGGGCCGCCGGCCTGGCGGCACTTCGGGCAGGAGTGGATCTCGACGACGATCGAGCGGTGGCCGACGTCGTGGCGGGCAAGGTCTTCGACCAGGAAGAGGGTCGGATGTACCTCGACGGTGAGGATGTCTCGGCGGAGATCAGGGGCCAGCCCGCGACTGCTGCCTCCTCACTGGTCTCTGCCCACCCCGACGTGAGAGGGCTTCTGGTGGTCTTCCAGAGGGAGTGGGTGGCCCGTCACGAGAATCGGGCCGTCGTGGAAGGCCGTGACATCGGCTCGGTCGTGTTCCCCCACGCCACGCTGAAGATCTACCTCGACGCCCGTCCGGAGGTGAGGGCCCAACGGCGGGCGGCACAGACCGGGCTGGACCGTGCCGAGGTCCTCGACGAGCTGAGCGATCGCGACCGGCGGGACTCGACCCGGAACGCATCTCCACTGATCGTCCCCGATGGGGCAATCGTCATCGACACCTCCGACATGACAGTCGTCGAGGTGGTGGACGTGATCGTCGATCTGGCGAGACGGGTCGCCGCCTGATCGAGCTCCCGGGGCTGTTGGGCGACGGCCTACCTACCATGTCGTCATGACCGTGGAGAGGGTGCTCGTCGCAGAGCCCAGGGGTTTCTGCGCCGGGGTCGAGATGGCGATCAAGGCCCTGACCTGGATGACGCGCATCTTCGATGGACCCGTCTACTGCTATCACGAGATCGTCCACAACGAGTGGGTGGTCAGGGCGTTCGAGGGGGTTGGCGTCGTTTTCGTCGACCACATCGATCAGGTCCCGGAGGGTGCTCCCCTGATGCTGTCCGCACACGGTTCTGCGCCCGAGGTCGTGTCAGGTGCGACAGCCCGGGCTGCGGTCGTGATCGATGCCGTTTGCCCGCTGGTGACGAAGGTCCATCACGAGGTCAAGCGCATGGCCCGTGACGGCTACGACATCATCTACGTCGGACATGAGGGCCACGACGAAGCCGTGGGGACGGTGGCCGAGGCCCCTTCGGCCATCCAGCTCGTCGAGCCGGAGAGCGGTCTGGGCGACTACCAGCCCAACGATCCCGCCAAGGTGGCCCTTCTCGCCCAGACCACCCTTGGGGTGCATGAGTGGATGGCGGTCATGGACGACGCCCGCCTCCGCTTCCCACAGCTCCAGATGTCCCGGAAGTCCGATCTCTGCTACGCCACGACCAATCGCCAGGACGCGGTCAAGCAGCTGGCGGCCGAGTGCGACCTCGTGCTGGTGGTCGGGTCCCACAACTCCTCGAATACCCAGGCCCTGGTCAGGGTGGCCCGGGACCACGGGATGGCCGCCCATCGCATCGACTCCGCCGACGACATCGAAGCCTCCTGGCTCGACGGCGTAGCCGTCGTGGGCCTGACGGCGGGGGCGTCGGCGCCGGATCATCTCGTGCAGGAGGTCATCGATCGCCTTTCCCCGACGGAAGGCTTCGAGCTCTGGTCGACCATCGAAGAGCAGGAGTACTTCCCCCTTCCACCTCAGCTGAGGTCGTTCGTCACCACGCTGCAGCAGCTGATCGAAGCCGGGGTGACGGCCCGCGATCCTGGTCGTGACGGGTGGCTGCAACGTGACCGGGACTGGACCGCGACCGAGGCCCTCGAGGTGGTCAGCGCCTGATTCTCCAGCTGGGCTCCGCCAGAATGACTTGGAGGATCTCTGATTGAGCCAACTACCAGTCGTCGTCGTGGTGGGACGCCCCAACGTGGGCAAGTCGACCCTGATCAATCGGATCATCGGGTCACGAACTGCCGTGGTCGAGGAGCTCGCAGGCGTGACTCGTGACCGGCGCGAGTTCGAAGGCGATTGGGCGGGCCGAACCTTCGTCCTGGTGGACACCGGGGGATGGGAGCTGAAGCCCTCTGATGACATCGGCATGTCGATCAAGGAGCAGGCCGAGGCCGCGGTATCGGGTGCGGACGTGGTGATCTTCGTCGTCGACGGCACCTCCGAGCTCACCGATGACGACACCGGGGTGATATCCGTGCTACGGGCCGCCGACATCCCTGTGATCCTCGTCGCCAACAAGATCGACAACCACGACCTGGAGGGGAACATCGACCGGCTCTGGGGTCTCGGACTGGGCGAGCCTCTCCCCATCAGTGCTTACCACGGCCGTGGCGTCGGTGAACTGCTCGATGTCGTGGTCGCCTCCTTCCCTGAAGAGATCGCCGTCGCCCCCGAGAGCGGGATCCCGAGGGTCGCGATCATCGGCCGCCCCAATGTCGGGAAGTCAACCCTGCTCAACAAGCTGGCCGGTAAGCATCGTGTGATCGTTTCGGAGACGCCGGGCACCACCCGGGACCCGATCGACGTGGAGGTCCAGTTGGACGGAGGCAGATACCGCCTCATCGACACGGCCGGCATCCGCCGTAAGCCCAAGATCACGGAGGATGCGGACTTCTACGCCGTGCTTCGGGCCAGAGAGGCTCTCGACAGCGCCGACGTCGCCCTGCTCCTGGTCGATGCCAGCGAGGGTGTCACCCATCAGGACCAGCGGATCGCGGCCGAGGTCGTCGAGGCAGGGGTCGGCCTGGTCATCGTCCTCAACAAGTGGGACGCCCTCGACGACGAACAGCGCGAGCTCACCGAGAAATCTCTTCCCGACCGGTTCGGTTTCGTCGGCTGGGCCCCGGTCCTCCGCATGTCAGCCCGGACCGGTTCCCGAATCCAACGGCTCCCCGCGGCCATCGAAGCAGTGCTGGAGAGCCGGACCACGCGGCTGCCCACCGGCGTCTTGAATCGCGCCGTCAGGAGATGGGTGGCGGCGCACCCGCCCCCGGTGCGGAAAGGGCGTCGACCGAAGATCCATTACGTGGTGCAGGCGGGCACTGCGCCGCCGACATTCGTCGTCTTCCTCTCCGGGGGCACGTTGGCCGGCGACTATCTCCGCTTCCTGGAGAACCGTCTGCGGGATGAAGCGGATTTCACCGGCAACCCGCTCCATATCATCGCCAGGACGGGGGAGAAGCGATGAGCGACGACCTGCTTCCCGACACCGACGGTCAAGATGGGAAGACTGAGGTCCCCACTCCGTTCAGCTTCAAGCTGATGATCGTCCTGACCGTCATCTACCTGGGTTGGAGACTCATCGAGGGCATCGTCTGGCTGGTGCAGCGACTCACCTGACCCCGCGGCCATCCGCGAAGAGGGCGGCGGCTCGGAGGAGGGACGCAACCGTCTTGGCGTCGGTTATGCGCCCGTCGGTCGCCATGGAGAATGCCTCGTCGAGCGGGATCCGCTCCACCTCCAATACCTCGTCTGCCTCGAGCGCCGGGCCTTCGCCCACCGGCTTCAGGTCTCGGGCCAGATACAGCCAGATCCGCTCGTCGGTGAACCCCGGCGTGGTCAGGATGGACCCCAGGCCGACCAGTTCGCCGGCTTCCATCCCGATCTCCTCGACGATCTCGCGGCGGGCACAGGCTTCCGGGTCCTCGTGGCCGTCCAGTTTCCCCCCAGGCACTTCGAGCAGCCATCCATCGGCCGCATAGCGGTACTGCCGGACGAGCAGTGCGTAAGTCAGGCCGTCCTCAGACGTCTCTATGGGTAGGGCCACGGCCGCTCCGGGATGGCGGATCATCTCCAGCTCGGTGACGTTGCCATTGGGCAACCTGACTCGATCGACAGAGAGGTCGACGACACGACCCCGATAGATGTGCCGGGACGAGACCAGGCCCGTGCCCTGGTTCGGCTGGGGATCGGCCATGCGGCATCGTAGACAGCGGCTTTCAACCTCCCAACGCCCCCGGTCCCGGCACGAACCGCCCGATTCTGGCGTGGTGGGGGTTGCCTGATCGGGCGACCTCTGCGCCCCTCAGATAGGTCGCCACCACCGATCCTTGGAAGACGCGGCCCGAATAGGGGCTCCATCCCGCCTTGGACAGGATGTCCTCGTCGCGCACCTCCCACCGGTCAGCCGGGTCTACCAGCACGAAGTCCGCGTCCGATCCCGCTTCGAGGGAGCCTTTGCCCTGCAGACCATATCGCCGGGCCGGTGCCCGGGAGTAGAGGTCGGCGACGGCCTCGATCTCGATCCGCCCGGTCAAGGCTGCATCGAGCAGGAAGGGGAGTGTGGTGTCGAGGCCGGGGAGCCCGAAAGGGGCGGACCAGATGTCGCCTTCGGACTTCTGGGCGAGGGTGGACGGCGCATGATCGGTGGAGAAATGCGAGAAGCCCTTGGATCTCATCGTGGCCCACATGGAGTCACGCTCATCATCGGTCCTGATCCGCGCCGGTGGCGTGAACTTACGCAGCGCTCCGTGCTCTTCCACCTCTCCCTCATCGAGGGCGAAGTACTGGGGGCAGGCCTCGGCCACGACGTCCGCCCCCCGCCGCCGCGCCTCGGCGACGATCTGGGCCCCGATCGGGTTCGAGACATGTGCCACCGTGACCTTGGCCCCGGTCATCGAGGCCAGGGCGGCCAAGCCCGCGATCGCCACGACCTCCGCCTCACGTGATCGCCATTCGGTCAGCAGCCCCGGATCGGCTCTCCCGTCGCTTCGCAGCTTCGTCTCGGCGAACCGGGTGAGCTGTTCGTCCTCACAGTGCACCAGAGCGTTGCCGCGGAAGGAGGCAAGGGTCTCCAACGCCCGGAGCAGGTCGTCTCCCTCCACGGCGGGGACACCATGGGTCGTGCAGGTGAAGATCTTGAAGAACGCCACCCCTGCTCGCCACAACTCGCCCATTCCGCCCAGGTCCTCGGGCCAGAGGTGTCCCGCCAGGGCGTAGTCCACGTTTGCCCTGTCTTCGAGATGCCGCAGTTTCTCGGCCAGATCGCCCGGGCTCCTCACTGGCCAGGCGTGAGTGTGCTCGACGATGGTGGTGACACCCCGTGCCGACGCCGCCGCGGTCCCGGTGGGGAAGTCCTCACGATCCGTCGGGCCCGGGTCCATGAGGTGCACGTGGGTGTCGACCATCCCGGGGAGCACGATCAGACCGCCGGCGTCGACGACCCTCGCCGCCGCAGGGAGGCTACCCACCGCCGCGATCTTCCCGTCCGTGATTCCCAGATCGCCGACGTGAGATCCTCCCGGCAGCACGAGCAGACCACCCTTGATCGTCAGGTCGAAAGCCACCTCTAACTCGTCACCCTGCTACGGACCATGGCCGCGGGCCTCGACGACTTGTGTTCACCCCTGATTCGCCTGCTTGTCATCTGCTTCTCTTCGGGTCCGACGAATCTAGGCGGGGGCGGTAGAACGGGGAGTACGATTGCCGACCGGCGGTCGAACTGAACTGAGGGAGAACCATGAAGAAATACCTGATAGTCGGTGTCGCCCTGGCGATGGTGCTCGTCGCCTGTGGAGATGACACAGGCACCACCACCACCGCTGGTGGCACCGAGACCACGGCAGGCGCCACCGACACCACGGCAGGCGCCACCGATACCACGGCAGGCGCCACGGACACCACGGCCGCAGCGGCTGCTGGCATGGAGGAACTGATCGCCGCCGCCCAGGAGGAAGGGACATTGACCACCATCGCCCTGCCTCATGACTGGTGTGGCTATGGCGACGTGATCCAGGGCTTCAAGGACGCATATGGCCTCGAGGTCAACGAACTGGATCCCGGTGCCGGCTCGGCGGAGGAGCTCGAGGCGGTTGACGCCAATAGGGACAACCCGGGCCCGCAGGCCCCAGACGTGCTCGACATCGGCCTCGCCTTCGGGCCCCAGGCCAAGGAGCAGGGGCTGATCCAGCCTTACATGGTGTCCACCTGGGACGAGATCCCCGAGGATGCCAAGGATCCCGAGGGCTATTGGTACGGCGACTACTACGGGGTGCTCTCCCTCGAGGTCAACACCTCCGCGGTGTCGGAGCTGCCGGCTGAGTACGCCGATCTCCTCGAGCCCGCCTACAACGGGCAGGTGGCGCTCTCGGGTGATCCGCTCACCTCGAATGCCGCCATCCTCTCGGTGTGGGCCGCCGGGCTCGCCACCGGGGCCAGCGGTGAGGAGGCGGCTCAGGCCGGGCTCGACTTCTTCGCCGAGCTCAACGCCGCAGGCAACTTCGTGCCGATCGACGGAGACTCCAGGACGGTGGGGATCGGGGAGACCCCGATCCTGATCGACTGGTCGTACAACTCGATCGCAAATGACGTGAACCTGGCCGGGAACCCCGACATCGAGACGATCGTGCCCGAGGCAGGCCGGATCGCAGGTGTGTACGTGCAGGCGATCAGCGCCTTTGCGCCCCACCCCAACGCGGCCAAGCTCTGGATGGAGTACCTGTACTCCGACGAGGGGCAGCTCGGATGGGCCTCGGCCTTCTGCCATCCGATTCGGTTCGAGGCCATGTCGGCGGCGGGGACGATCCCGGCTGAGATCTCCGAACAGTTGCCCAGCACCGAGGGCGCCTTCTTCCCCTCCATCGAGGAGATCGAGGCCGCGAGCGCGGTCATCGTGGAAGGTTGGCCGAGTGTGGTTGGTGTGACAGTTGAGCCAAGCCCCAGCGGCGGCTGATACAGCGAGACCCAAGGCAATTGTGGGGGGCGCCCGGCGCCCCCCACTCGCCCGCTTCGGGAGCTGGCTCGGGGTGCTCCCGTTCTTCCTCTTTTCGGGGATGTTCCTCATCGCCCCGGCGGTCATCCTCGCTTACCGGAGCCTCGAAGGGCCCGACGGCACGCTGACGCTCGACAACTACCGGGCGCTCACCACGAACACGGTCATTGCTGCCTACTCGATGTCGATCAGGATCAGCCTCACCACGGCCGTGATCGGCGGCTTGATCGGCTTCTTCCTTGCCTGGGCGGTCTCGATGGGAGGCCTGCCCCGGCCTTTCCGCTCCGGGCTCACCACTTTCTCCGGCGTGGCCTCCAACTTCGCCGGCGTGCCTCTGGCCGCCGCGTTCATCTTCACCCTGGGCCGGGTTGGGGTCCTGACCGCGCTCTTCGAGCTCATCGGGGTCGATCTCTATGGAGGCGGATTCACCATCTACTCCTACTGGGGGCTCTCCCTCGTCTACCTGTTCTTTCAGATCCCGCTGATGGTCCTGGTGATGCTCCCCGCTCTCGACGGGTTGAAACAGGATTGGCGTGAGGCGGCTGAGAACCTGGGCGCCACTCCCGGCCAGTACTGGAGACGCGTCGCCCTCCCCGTGCTCCTGCCGTCCATCCTGGGGACCATGATCCTGCTCTTCGGAAACGCCTTCGGCGCCCATGCCACCGCATATGCCCTAACTGGCGGGCTCTTGCCCCTGGCGACGCTGCTCATCGGCCAGCAGATCTCCGGTGATGTCCTCAACAACCCGGGGCTGGGCTACGCGGTGGCAATGGGGATGGTGTTCATCATGGGACTCTCGATCGTCCTCTACTCGATCCTGCAGCGTCGCTCAGAGAGGTGGCTGGGATGACCATCTCCACTGCTCCGATCCCGGTTTCGACCGACGCAGAGGCGCCTGAGGCGCCGACGAGGCGAAATCGATTCTGGGCGTGGGCGATCCTCATCTTGGCCGCCGTCTATTTCCTGATCCCGCTGGGGGCGACCTTCTGGTGGTCGTTGCGGGCCGAGGCCGACAAACTCGGGTTCGAGGCATATCGTCGCCTGTTCGATGATGCCAACTTCTGGCCATCGTTCACCGAATCGGTCATCAACGCGGTCGCCGCCATCTTCCTCAGCCTGATCATCATCGTCCCCACCGCCTACTGGGTGACCCTGAGGCTGCCCCGTCTCCGCCCGGTGGTCGAGTTCATCACCCTGCTCCCATTCGTGATCCCTGCCGTGGTCCTGGTCTTCGGTCTCATCCGGCTGTATGGCCGACCCCCGCTCCTTTTGACCGCCACTTACGACAGCTCACGGGTTCTGCTCATCTGCGCCTACGCCGCGCTGTCGTTTCCGTACATGTTTCGCTCAGTTGACAACGGACTGCGGGCGATGGATGTCCGCACTCTGACCGAGGCGGCACAGAGCCTGGGGGCGGGGTGGCCCACGATCCTGCGCCGGGTCATCTTCCCCAATTTGCGCGTGGCTCTTCTCTCCGGGGCCCTGCTCACCTTCGCCATCGTGATCGGTGAGCTGACGATCGCCCTCTTCATGGCACAGCAGACCTTCGGCCCCTACATGGCCAACCTCACAAGGAGCAAGGTCTACGAGCCGTCGGCGATGGCCGTGGTGGCCTTCGCCCTCACCTGGGCTGCGATGGGCACGATTGCGTTGATAACGAGACCGGGAAAAAGGAGATGAGTGGGTTCCTGAGCCTGCACGGGATCCGGAAAGAGTTCGACGGGGTGGTCGCCGTGGAAACCTTCGACCTGGACGTGGAGCCCGGCGAGTTCGTAAGCTTCCTCGGGCCATCCGGGTGTGGCAAGACGACGACGCTGAGGATGGTGGCCGGATTCGAGCAACCGACTGCCGGGACGATCCGGCTCGCCGGCAAAGACGTGACCTATGCCAAGGCAAACGAGCGCAATATCGGCATGGTGTTCCAGTCGTATGCACTGTTCCCCAACATGACCGTCGCCGACAACATCGCCTTCGGCCTCAGGGTCCGGAAGGAGGAGGGCTCTGCCCGGTCGGACCGGGTCTCCGAGCTCCTCGATCTGATCCATCTGCCCGACAAGGCGAAGTCCTACCCCAACGAGCTCTCGGGCGGCCAGCAGCAACGGGTGGCGCTGGCCCGAGCGTTGGCTATCCGACCCCAGTTGCTCCTCCTCGACGAGCCGCTCTCCGCTCTAGACGCCAAGATCCGGGATGACTTGAGAGCGGAGATCCGCCGCATCCAGCGCCAGCTCAACATCACCACGATCTACGTGACCCACGATCAAGAGGAGGCACTCGCCCTCTCGGATCGCGTGGTCGTCATGAGCAAGGGCCGGATGGAGCAGGTAGGGGAGCCGTTCGAGATCTACAACAACCCGGCCACCGGCTTCGTCGCCTCCTTCGTGGGCCAGCTCAACAGGCTCCCGGTGACCGTCGAGGACCCGGCCTTGGGCCGCATCCGCCTGGGTCGGTACGAATTGAGGACGACGTCGATGATCGAGGCGCCGGCGGGTGCCGGCCTGTCCCTGATGATGCGACCCGAGGAGATCACCCTCGATGACGCGGAGGAGAACGTCCTCGAGGGCATCGTCGAGACTGTGACCTTCCTCGGATCGATAGTCAGGGTCCAGATCGCGGTGGAAGAGGGCAAGCTGATCGCAGACCTGTTCAACGAGCGGCTCCTCGAACTGCCCGAGGCGGGGGACTCGACCCAGATCTCGTTCCCGCCCCATGCCTGCTGGGTGATGGCCTGACCGTATGGCAACGGTGACAGCCGGGGGAGTGACCTTCGAAGTCGATGCTGTCGCCTTTGACAAAGATGGCACGCTCATCGATCTGGATGCTGCCTGGGGCCCGGCGGCACGCGCCTGGGTCGAGACTGCGGCCGGGGGCGATGCCGGGCTGATGGCCCAGCTGGCGGCGAGGCTGGGGCTCGACCTCGACCAGGATCACCTGGTCGGTGGCGGCCTGTTCGCTGTGGGAACGGTGGGCCAGCTCTACGAGATCACCCTGGAGGTGCTCGGGGAGCACGGCTCTCCGGATGCCGAGACTGTCGCGACTGCGGCCCGCCACACGTCCGCCCTGGCGGGGGAGAAGGGAAACCTGGTGCCGCTGGGGGAGGTCGACCTGACCCTGCGTGCGCTCAAGGAGCAGGGGATCAGACTCTCCATCGTCTCGAGCGACGATCGCAGCGCAATCGATGCCGCCATCATCGCTCTTGGGATCGGCGATCTCGTCGACGCCGTCGTGTCGGGGGATCAGGGTTTGCATCCGAAGCCGGCCCCTGACGCATTGCTCGAGGCTGCGGGGGTGATGGGGGTCGTTCCCGCCCGGATGCTGTACGTCGGTGACTCCTGGGTCGATGCGGCGGCCGGAGTGGCCGCGGGCGTGGCCGGCACTGTCCTGGTCGGAGAGGTCGCCGCGGAGGTCGGGGAGCTGGCGACTGTGGTGGTGCCGGCGGTCGACCATCTCACACCTGTTCGGGGAGGCTCAGCCCAGAGCGATCAGCACGATGCCGAGGGTGGCGGTGGCCACGGTCCAGATCTGCGCTCCGCTGACGTCCTCCTGGAGGAGCATGCGGGAGGCGACCACCGCGATCAGCACCGACGTCTCTCTGACCCCTGAGACCAACCCGACCGGGGCGCTGAGGGCCGCGATCATCACCAACAGATATGCGGTCCCTGTGGCAAACCCCCCGATGACAGCGGAGCGCCAATCCGACCGGAACATCCCCACCATCGCCACCGGCCCCCGCAAGACCAGGACCACCAGGCCCAAGGTCAGAGCGAGCAGGACGAACTCTGCCGCTATCACGGAGAGCGCTTCGCCCTGCTCTCTCACCGCCGCGGCATCGATCGAGGTGTACCCCGAGATGAGGAAGCCGGTGACCAGCGCAGCGCCCATCCCTGACCTGTCGGCCCGCCGCCAGGCAAGGATCACCAGGGCGGCCGTCACCAATGCCACCCCCGCCCACCCCGCGATTGAGATCTCATCACCCAAGAACGTCACTCCCGCCAACGCGACGAGGACGGGCGAGGTCCCACGGGCCAGCGGGTAGACGAAGGAGAGATCGCCCACCCGATATGCGGACGCAAGCATCAGCACATATCCGACCTGGATGATCGTCGAGATGACGATCAGGTCCCAGACGGAGCGATCGGGCACACCGTGCATCGTCAGGATGGGCAGAGCGATCACCGCTGCGCCCGCCACGACCGTCCAGCCCGCCACCAGATGGTCATCACTTCGTTTGACGAGCAGGTTCCACACCGCGTGCATGACCGCGGCGAGGAGAGCAAGGACAAGGGCGAACAGGGTCATGCTCGGGTACAGACCCGTAGCCGGCTCTGGTCAGGCACATGGGGATTCCAGCAGCGATGGAGTGAGCTCTCACGTTTCATCCCGCCAGCAACCCAACCCAGCGTCCGACTCCGCGGAGTCGGAGACCGATGGCAGGATCCGGGGGTCGCGCCGGCACCCAGCGAGGACAGAGGAAACCATCATTTCTTCGAGGTGGAGGGTCCGGACGAAACCGCTTCGCTTCATCCCGACCCCATCGTCGACGTATCCGAGCTGACGCCCCGATGCCTTCCGCGCTGAGCCTAAAGACCGAGCGCATCGTGCCGATCATGTGGATGGGATGGTCTCGTCAATAGCCATCGGGCTGGGGTTTTCGGCACGGCGTGGCTCCGGGGAGCCTGCGAGGATGTCGAGGATCGAGGCGTTCGCCCTTCGTGGTTTGGTCGTCGCCGCACTGGGCTCGAGCCAGGAGCCGTTCGAAGTCCCCGGCCGCCGCCATCGACCCGAGCCGCCATCACTCGACAACATCGTGACCTGGCACTTCATCCGCTGAGCCGCCTGTAGCAGGCGGGCCGTCACAGGGTCGGGCTGGCGGGATTTGAACCCACGACCCCTTGGCCCCCAGCCAAGTGCGCTACCAAACTGCGCCACAGCCCGGGTCGTCGACCGCATCAATCGTAGCCGGGCGGCCGATCGAAATGGAACGAGGGCTGTTCGAGATCGACGTCAAGTATGGCCCCGTCACTGCCGATTCCATCCGGGCATGCCCAGCAAGACCTTCAGGGCCGTTGCGGCCGGCGTGGTGCTGAGCGGTGTCGCCGTCGCGGCCTTCATCCAGATCCAAGCGAACGACGCTCCATCAACAGAGCTGGCCGAGCCGGTCCCGACCACCCTGGCACCCGAAGCGCAGGCCGGTTCGACCGAGGCCGAACCTGACTTCGTGTACCGCGTCGGCCTGCTCGCCGGTGTCACCACCACCAACTACTGGGAGTACATAGGGGCCGAGCCGACCGCGTGGAACGCCTACGTGCTCGGCCCCACCAAGCCCGCCCTCTATGCGATCGATCCGGCCGCAAACACACTGGTCCCCGAGCTTGCCGCCGGGGAGGCCGATCCGACCTGGGACGACCAAGGCTGGCGTGTCCGCATCCGGCTCAGCGACGACCTGGCCTGGTCGGATGGCGTGCCCGTCACCGCCGAGGACGTGGTCTACACCTTCGAAACGGTCCGTCGGCTCGACCTGGGCGGCGGTTGGGCGGACGCCTACCAGGATGAGATCGAGGAGGTGGTGGCCGAGTCGGACACCGAATTGCGGATCGAGTTCGGGAGGCGGCCCGGACTCGGGCTTTGGCCGTACGGGTTGGGCCTGGCCCCGATCATGCCCGCCCACGTCTGGGCGGAGCAGTCCGAGAGGGCCGGTTCGGCAGCCGACCTGTACGCACTCGATGACCCCGGGGTCTCGGGTGGACCTCTGCAGATCGTGAATGCCGGCGCCGACATGATCGAGGCTGTGGCCAACCCGGGCCATCCCGGCAGTGGTGCCAGCAGGGTGATCTATCGGATCTTCCCCGACGAGGAAGCGGCTGTCGCCGCGGTGAGGGCTGGAGCCATCGACACGATTCTCGACCCGAACGGCCTCAGCAGCGGGGGGGTATCGACCCTGGCGGGCACGGATGGAGTGGTCATCGAGCGGAGCCCGGCCAACTCGGTCCGCTATCTCGGGTTCAACCTGACCAGAGACCCCATGTCGCGGCCGGAGTTCCGTCGAAGCCTGGCGCTCCTCCTGGATCGGGGATCGGTTACCGAGACCCTGGCCCAGGAGGCGGATCCCGCCTACACGATGCTGTCCTCGGCCAACGCCTCCTGGTTCGACGAAGATCAAGCGGCAGCCATTTCCTCGCCGTACACCAGGAGCCTGGAGGACCGTGTCGCAGAAGCTGTCTCCGGGCTTCAGGGGGCCGGATACGCCTGGCAATCCCTCCCGACGGTGGTCGATGGGGCCCTGACCCAGGGAACCGGCTTGACCATCGAGGGAAGGCCGCCGGCGCCTCTCACCATTCTCACCCCGGGTGACGAGTACGACCCGGCCCGGCCCGACTACACGTCACGGATCGAGACCACCCTGGAGACACTTGGCTTCGACGTGCGTCCGGTGGTGACCGACTTCGACACAGTCGTGGACCTGGCCTTCTCCGAAGACGACGCCGGTGCCCGACAGTACGACATGTACGTGCTTGGCTGGACACTGGGCAATCCCGTCCTGCCCGATTATCACCGCTGGCTTTTCGCCACGGGCGCGGTTGCCAACTCCACCGGATACTCCGCTCCCGACTTCGATGCCGATCTGAATCTCTACCAGCAGGCAACAGCCCCGGAGGAGGCGCGGGCGGCGTTGTGGGGCATGGAGGAGGCGGTGGCACGGGATCTGCCCTATCTCGTGCTCTATCACCCCGAGATCGTCGAGGCCTACCGTTCGGATCGGGTGGGCTTCGCAGAGCATGGGGTGTTGGGAGGCATCCAGGGCCGGCTCGGGGGCCTCGAAGACCTCCGCCCCCGATCCTGACCTCCAGGCGCTCACCCAATCGCCCGGATCACCACGGTTAGCCTGCGAGGCGTGACCGAGACGGCTCCGAGCAGTCGAATCCTGACCATCCCCAACCTGGTCTCATTTGTCCGCCTTCTCGCCATCCCGGTCTTCTGGTGGGCGCTGCTCATCGAGGACGACGTCACCCTGGCCGCCTGGATCGTCTTCATAATCGGCTGGACCGACTGGGTCGACGGCTATCTGGCGAGACGGCTCGGGCAGGTTAGCGAGCTGGGCAAGGTGCTCGACCCCGTGGCCGACCGTCTCTTGATCGCCTCGGCGGTCGTCGGCGGGCTCATCGCGGGTGTCCTGCCGGCCTGGCTCGGATGGGGCCTGATCGCCAGGGAGATCCTCATGGGTGTGGTGGCGCTGAATCTCGCCGTGCGTGGCGGGGGCACCGTGGAGGTGCGCTTCCTGGGCAAGGCCGCCACCTTCGCCCTCTACGGCGCGATCCCCGCCTTCTACCTAGCCGCCGCCGGGGTCATGGAGTGGCTGCTCCGACCGGTCGGTTGGCTCCTCGGCATCATCGGCCTCGTGCTGTACTGGTACGTGGCCTTCTTGTACATAGGCGACAGTCGGGCCAAGATCGCGGCGTTAGAGTCCCCGCCGCATCCCGAGGAGGCTTGATGGAGATTCCCGATGATCTGCTCTACACGGAGGAGCACGAGTGGATCCGAAACGTGGGCGACGGCCTGGTCCGGATCGGGATCACCGACTACGCCCAGGACCAGCTCGGGGACGTGGTCTATGTCGAGCTGCCGGAGGTGGGCAAGGACGTCGCCAAGGACGACGTCCTGGTCGAGGTGGAGAGCACGAAGTCCGTTGGTGAGGTCTACGCCCCTTTCGCCGGAAAAGTGAATGACGTGAACCAGGCCACATCGGCGAGCCCGGAGCTCGTCAATCAGAGCCCTTACGAGGACGGCTGGCTCGTGGTGCTCAGCTTGGCCGATGAGATGCCGGCCGACGGTCTCCTCGACGCCGCCGGATACCGTGATTTGACGGAATAGGGTCACCCGGCTCAGGGACCGCGCCTACCTATCATCCCCTCCGTGACCGACGAACGACCACCGG
>JAICRU010000006.1 GCA_025937235.1 Acidimicrobiia bacterium | reverse complement strand
AGCTGACCGAGGGCTCCTATGACGAGATCTCGACCAACGAGAACGTGATCGAGGCTTATCTGGGCAGACCAGCGGAGATGGGGGCATGACCAGCAACGGGGCCACTCCCACCCTATCCCTGAAAGGGGTCAATACCCATTACGGGGCGGCCCACATCCTGAAGGACGTGGACATAGACATCTATCCGGGAGAGATGGTCTGCCTGCTCGGTGGAAACGCCTCGGGCAAGACCACCACTTTGAAGACGATGCTCGGTTACCTCAAGCCGTCTTCGGGAGCCGTGCTCATGGACGGAGAGAACGTGAACGGTTGGAGCACCGCCGACCGGGTGAGTCACGGGCTGACCATGGTTCCGGAAAACCGGCGCCTCTTCAAGCGGATGACGGTGAAGGAGAATCTCGAGATCGGGGCCTATCTCCGTGAGGGTGAGACCCTGGACGACGACTACGACAGGGTCTTCGAGATGTTCCCTCGGGTCAAGGAGCGTCTCACCCAGAAAGCAGGCACACTTTCCGGCGGGGAGCAGCAGATGGTGGCGATGGGACGAGCCCTCATGGCCCGGCCCAAGGTCCTCCTGATGGACGAGCCGTCGATGGGGCTGGCCCCTGTGCTGGTCGCACAGAACTTCGAGATCATCCAGCAGATCAATACGGCCGGCGTCACTGTCTTCGTCGTGGAGCAGAACGCCAACATGGCACTGTCGATCGCCGATCGTGGGTATGTCCTCCAAACCGGCAAGATCGTGCTGAATGACACCTCGGAGGCCCTGCTGGCCAACCCGCAGATGAGGGCCGCCTACCTCGGTGACGTCTGAGATCTAGAAACCCCCTCCGTCCCGGCGTTCGGCCGGCGCACCTCCCCCGACGTCGCTGACGCTCCTGGGGGCGGAAACGCTCTTTCCGTCCCGGCCCTCGGACGGGCCACCTCCCCCAACGTCGCCGACGCTCCTGGAGGAGGAAACCTCGTCGACCGGTTGGAGTTCCTGGGTGTCGAACAGCCTGGTCTGATTGGGCTGACGTCGTCTGATCCCGGCGATGCGCTCGGGCGGGTCGGTGTACTCGATCATGTGCTGACTGGCCTCCCCCCAGGTCTCACCGAGGAGCCGGGTCCGCCACAGGTGCCCCACGATGATCCTGATGGCCGCAGTCATCGGGACGGCGACCAGCACACCGAGCAGCCCGGCCACGGTCCCACCGATGATCAGAGCGAGGACGATCACGAGCGGGGAGAGATTGACCCTGGTCCGCTGTACCAGAGGGGTGATCACATGATTGTCCACCTGTTGGATGGCGATCATGATCAGCACCGCCCAGATTGCCTGGGTCACATTGCCGTTGAGCAACGCGACCAGGACGGCCAGGGCGCCGCCGACCACGGGGCCGAGGAATGGGATGAGGTTGAGGAACCCGGCGATGATCCCGATCAGGAGCCAGAAGGGGAGGTCGATCAGCCACATGCCGACGCTCGAGGCGACGCCGACGATGACCGCCACGAGGAGCTGGCCGCGGACGAAGGAGCTGAGTGCCGTGCCCACCTCGCCGGACACGAAGGCGAATTCCTCACGATGCCGGTGTGGCGTCATACCCAAGGTATTGGCCTTGAATCGCTCCAGGTCGATCAGGATGTACAGGGCGAGGATCGGGGCAAGACCGAGCACGGCCACCGCCTCGGCAAAGCCACGGATCACCTGCCCCGCCCCGGCTCCGAAGCCGAGGAGGAGGTTCTGCACGGTCTCCTGATTGGCCGGGTCGTTGAGCCAGGCCTCGATCGCATCCTGGCTGAGCAACTCATCCACGTCCAGGCCCAGGCTGGCGCCGACCTCGCGGACCCATCCGATCCCGGCCAAGTACAGATCGGGGAGCTTTTCCCCGAACTCTGCCGCCTGGTCTCTGATGGTGGGGAAGACAAGAGCCCCTACTGCGATCACGACCCCGATCATCGTCAGGAGTGCGAGGACAGCCGCCACCGGGCGGGGCATGAACCGCTCGAGGAAACGGACGAAAGGCTCCAACAGGAAGACGATCCCGGCACCGAACGCGACGGGCAGCCAGATGACACGAATCGATCCGGCCACCATCAGCAGGACATAGGCGAGTGCGACCGCCCCCACCACGATCCAGATGATCAGTGCGACGCGCTTCAGCCGCTCAGAGGGCACGATTTGGGAGTGTAACTGGTGGTCTGTCGCTCAAATGGGCTGCTAACCCCCGCTGATCGTCAGGGAAGACCCTTCGCCCACCGAGATGACCCAGCCCTCACCTGGTGTCGGGCTCCGAAAACCGTCGTCACTCGAGGTCCAGCCGGCAGGCACGATGGCGTCGCCGACGACTCGGGCCGGGGTGCCTGGGGTCAAGGCGATGTCGAAGGTGCCCGACACCGTGACCACAGTGTTGGCCGACGCGCTCCCGAGCGAAATGGACCCTGCCCCGTCGATCTGTAGCGAAGAGAGGTCAACCCGGGTCAGGTCCGCCTGTATCTCACCGGCCAGGGACAGGCTCCAGGTCGGCGCTTCATCGAGATCCAAAGCCCAACCTGCGAACAGGTACATACCTGGATCAGGCGAGGGCTCGAGGGCGACCGAGATGTTCGGCCCCTGGAGCTGTTCCACGGCAACCGGTGGGCCTACGTCGCCGCCGCTACGTACCGGCTCGACGGCATACAGGAATCCCGAGTGGCCGGACCCGACCTCGAGAGGGCCAGAGATCCGGGCCGAAAGGGCGCCGGTCACGACCGAGCCGGCCTGTGGGCCGTTGAGCCCTATCGAGGCAGACGGCATGATCGGCCAGGCGCGGATGTGGCCAGTCAGGAACGCTCCCAGGGACAGGACCGAGAGGATGGCGATGAGGGCGGAGGGTCGCATCCTCCCCCAACGCCGCCCTCTGGCCAGCAAGGCTAGGCCGATAAGCATTAGCCAAACCGGCCACCAGGAGAGGAGGTCCACCAACACCGACTGGCTCAGCAAGCCAATGGAGATGGCGACGAGTATCACGAGGAGGGCGACCGCGGGCAGGATCCAGACCCTGGGCACGCCGCGGCGTGGCCGCGCGGCGCGGCGCGTCATTCGATGTATCCGGCGCCCAGGACCAGGACCACGTCGGTCCCTGTCTGCAACTCGGGGTCGGGGATCGGCTCGACGAGAGCTCCGGGGAGGAATTGGAGGAGGGCGTTGGCCTCGGCTGCGAACCCTTCGCGGTACCACACCCGGGACTGGTCTTGTTGCGGTTCGATGTCTTCCGCCTGTTGAGTCTGGTAACCGGCGTCGGCCAGTTCTTGTGTCTTGCGCCCGGCGGCCCCGGCCAGCCCGATCGAATTGAGCACGACGACACGGACCTCCTGGGGGGGCCGCACCGGCACTGCGGTCGTGGCAGGGGCAGCAGTGCTGGCAGGGGTGGTCGTCGGTGGCGAACTGGTGCTCGTGGTGGCGATGGGCTCGCTCGACGCGCGCTCGGTGCTGGTCGTGGACCCTGAATCTGTGGTGGCTCCGGCCTCGGCCTCGGGATCCCCGGCCAGGAGATAGAGGAGTAGGAACACCGCCGCCCCAACCAGGGCGATCCCCAAGACCATCATCGTGAGATCTCGATAGAAGGAGCTGGAGGTCTCGGCGGCATGACGGCCTTTGTTCACGAGACCGCCTCCCCGCCAAGCGGCTCGATCATGGCACGGACCCGCGCCACGGTGAGCGGGTCGAGACGTCTCGCCTCGGGAGAAGAGATGATCCCGATCAGCCGCTCGTAGTACGTGGCCGCAGTCAGGCCGAGGCGATGCTCGATGGCCTGGTCTTTGGGACCATTCTCTTGCCACCAGCGGCCCTCGAATTCGAGGATGGAACGATCCTCCGCGCTCAACATGGCGATGAGCGTATTTCTGGATTCTTGGTTACCCGAGGATTTGATCGCCCTGCGGGGTCTCTATGCCATTGCCGACGCCGCGCCCTTCGAAACCTGACGGGCCGCCAGCCAGGTGGTCATGGGCACCGCCGCCACCAGCCCGATCGATCCGACCAGCGTTCGCACGATCTCGACCGCAACGACTTCGGAGCCGGCGACCGCTCCAAGCGAGAGACGAGAGAGGCTGTACAGGATCAGCAAGGGCAGGGCCGCCCCGGCGTAGGCCAGGAGGAGGGTGTTGACGGTGGAGGCGATGTGATCCCGCCCGATACGCAGCCCGGAGGCGAAGTACGCCCTCCTTTCGAGCGTCGGGTTTGCCTGAGCTACCTCCCACACCGCCGATGCCTGGGTGACGGTGACGTCGTCGAGGGCGCCTATCGAACCAAGGACGATGCCGGCCAGCAGCAAACCCGTCAGGTCGATATCGGGCAGACTGAGGAGATAGAAGGCCTCCTCGCTACCCAGCCCGGTGAATCGAGCAGCCGCGACCACGCCCCAGGAGAGGGCGGTGGAAAGCGCGAGCGCGGCAAATGCACCCAGGGCGGCGATATGGGTGAGCGGGGTGAACCCATGGGCGAGATATAGAGAGATCAAGACGATGGCGCCACCCCCGACCAGGGCAACCAGCATCGCATCACGACCGGCGATGATCGCGGGCACGATGAACCAGACCAGGACCCCCACACTTATCGCAAGGCCGAGCAGGGCGGCTAGCCCCCGCATCCGTCCCAGGAGCACCACGGCCCCGGCAAATGCCAGCGCCACGACCGCCAAGAGCCAGCCACGGTCCCGGTCGTAGTAGTTGACGGCGATGCTGCCGTCCTCCGCCTGGGTCACGGACAACAGGACCGGGTCGCCTGTCTCGAAGTGGGGTTGGCCCACTTCGTCGGGGAATTCCTGGGTGATCCTGTCGGCCCCGTCGGTGAAGACGACCAGGCTGCAGTTCAGCTCGGCTGCGTAGCTGCAGGGGGCGCTTTCGACCGACTCGACTTCGGCCGACAAGACCTCGTCGGCGAAGCCGAACAAGAAGCGATCGATGTGCGGGCCCTCCCCGGGCCGCAAGAAGATCATCCCGGCCAAGACGGCGAATGCGATCGTGGAGACAGCCAGGGCCATCCCGCGTGGCCTGGGCCAGGTCCTACGGTCAGGCCCGAGTAAACGCTCGAGGTCGGTGGGCTCCCGACTCACAGACGCATGCTAGGAGGCCGGGTTTTGCCAACCTGACCATCGCCAGGGCGCAGGATTCGATCCGAGGTGAACCGAGTGGCGCTGGGCGCAGTTCGATGTCACACGATCAGGTCGCTCTGGAGGTCAGGGCAGGCGTGGTTCACCTCCGGGTCCGTCGCAGGCCTTATCTGCTCCCAGAGCGCGGAGGCGTCACGAGCCGGGCCCTTCCCCCGGGCGAGGCTTCCGGTCGCCTGCGAGGCCATCCGTGAGCCATACCCCAACTCGACTGGGCTGTAGCACGTCCTCGACCGTGGTGCGCCAGAGGTCGGCAAGCTGGTCGCTGGGACGTGGCTCCCTCAGTTTGCGGGCGAGCTCTTCGGACACCATTTCCGCGTGATAGGCGAACCTGTTGAATCGCCTGTTGACCACAGACTGGAGACGCTTCCTCAACGGGTTGAAGAGCGCCGCCACGGAGAGGGTCGAGGCGGCAACCGCCACACTGTCCTGGGCGGGCAGCAGCCAGGTGATCAGCGTCACCAAGCCGAGATAGGTCGCCATGAGGAGTGCGACGACCAGGGCGTAGGTGATCGTTCGGGAGACGAGCCTGTCGATGTCGTACAAGTGGTACCGGGTAATCGCAATCACGATGGCCACTGGGAAGGACCAGAAGCCGACCACCACAGCCACGTTGCTGATCTCTTCCCAGGGGGACGACACCGTTTGGGGGATGAAGGTGATGACGGCTATCAGGCAGGTCACGGCGACCAACCCGAACATGAACCACCTCAGCTGCAACCTGACCTCAAAGCCGGAAGCCCGATATCTCGAGACCGCCGCCCAGCAGCCGATCAGCAGGCCGGGCAGCAAGACGACGATTCCGGTGTCATACAGCAGCGAAATCCAGGCGGGGCCGGCCAGCGGGTTGTCACGGCCGGTTACGGGCAGGGGCTCAGGATTGAAGACAGCGAGAACGTCAAGTGCGGCTACTACCAGGCTGAACCCGATGAACGCCGACCGAAAGAACCGACCCGTGATCGTGCCCGTCGGGAATATGTAGAGCAATGTGAGCACTGCCCAGAACAGGACGGGAACGGCCATGCCCGTGATCGCTTCCAGGTAGACGCTCCAGGTCCGGGTCGTCCACGTGGTGAAGACCCAACTACCGACAAAGATCACACCGGCAGCCACCGCCACCACTGCCAGCACTCGTCCCACTCGGTTCCCGGGTCGGTTGACCAGGATCACCGCGGCCGCCAGTGGGTAGGCGATCATGCTGAGTGCCCACACCGCGTAGCCGGTGGAGATCGGCCAGAGAACATTGAGTACCAGGGCAGCTACGACGATCGTCGCCCACGAGTAATGCCAGACGCTCCACGCCGCCGGCGTGCCATGGGACATCATGCGGAATTATTACCCGAGGGCGTTACCCAACCATTACGAGCCTGCTCGATGAGGGACTGGGAGCAGCCGTGGTGGAAAGCCGGTCATCGGTTGGACCCGGCACTCAGCTCATGTCGCGACGACCAGGCTGGTGCCACACCTTCGGTCAATGCTCAGATGGCAATTTGGCCGTTTCGTACCGTGGACGGCCGGTGGGTCGGTAGATCTGGATCGTCACCCCCCTCCGGGTGGACCGCGATTCCACCAGCTCGAGCGCCAAGTCGGGTCCGGTATCGGGGAAGAGCCGCGTGCCCTGACCGACGACCACGGGACAGACGAGCAGCGTGATCTGGTCGACGAGCTGGTTGCCGAGTAGCCAGCGGATCAGGACGCCGCTGCCGTGCACCTGCAGCTCGCCTCCCCGGCTGGCTTTCAGCTCGCCGACTGCGGCGGCAAGATCACCGGAGAGGACGGTCGTGTCGGCCCACCGCGCTTCGGTGAGTGTGGTCGACGCGACGTACTTGGGTCGTGAGTTGAGC
Organism: Acidimicrobiia bacterium; assembly: GCA_025937235.1. Lineage (GTDB taxonomy): Bacteria > Actinomycetota > Acidimicrobiia > Spongiisociales > ZC4RG35 > JARDZU01. Next base: position 53,786 of record JAICRU010000006.1, on the reverse strand, counting down.
GCCGTCCAGATGGGGCTGTCGCCGGGATCTGCCCATGTCCCCCAGGAGCCGGCAAAGATCTCGTAGGTCCGCCGACCGAAAAGAAACGCGTCGGCGCGCTCGTAAACCTGGTCCAGAAACGCCCCGGCCTCGCCATCCCATAGCGGCGCCTGCCATCCGCCGCGCTCGAATCCGCCCCGGCGGTCCTCGTCGGGGGCGCCGAGTCCCTGCATCACGCCGTCGACGGTGATCATGGTGGTGGTGGTCAGTCTCATGATCGTGGTCCCTCCTCATCGGGTCCGCTCGATTAGACCGGCCCAGCGCACGGATCTCATCGGTTGTGACCCCGACGGCGCCTCAGGTCGAAACCAACGGCGTCGAAGACGTGTCTTGGCCTTCTCCCCCGGTCGAGCTGGAGCCGGGTACCGGAATCGAACCGATGACCTGCTGTTTACAAGACAGCTGCTCTACCGACTGAGCTAACCCGGCGGCACGTCGAATTCTAGGGAGGGCCCGAAGCCTCGCTCCGCACCCGCATGACCTCGAAACAGGCCAGCGCAGCCGCAACAGAGGCATTGAGGCTCTCGGTCTCAGACGCCATAGGGATGGAGGCAAGCACGTCGCATCGCTTCTCGACCAGGGCACTCAGACCCGAGCCTTCCGCCCCCACCACGACCGCCACAGGCTCGGTCAGCAAGGCCAGGCCGAACAAAGAGGTCGTCGCCCCCGCCCGAAGTCCGACGATCCACAAGTCGCGGCTCTTGAGCCGACTCAGAGCCTCGGGGATGGATGCAACCACCGCAACCGGCAGGGTCTCCAACGCCCCGGTGGCTGACTTGAAGGCGGCGGCCGACAACGGGGCTGCCCGTCTCGATGAGATCACCATCCCGGTCATCCCCGAGGCCAGGGCGCTGCGGGCCACGGCCCCGACATTGTGGGGGTCTTCGACATGGTCGAGGACGACGAGCCCTGCCCCGGGGCCGGCCAAATCGTCGAGTCTGGCCGGCAGGATCGGCTCGCAGTCGGCGACCACGCCCTGGGGCGCTTCGGTCTCGGCCAGTGACCGAAGATCGGGCACCACAAGTACCCGGTCCGATCCGACCCGGTCGACGATGGCGGCCGTCTCCGGCCGGTTTCGTCGCCCCTCCTCTACCCACAGGCGTCGCACCCGACCGGCCGCCGCAGCGGCCGCCACCGCGTGAAGACCCTCGACCCTACCTCCGTAGCCAGTGGGTGCCATCGGGCCCGTCCTCGAGGATGACGCCCACCTCCTCCAACCCGAGGCGGATGGCGTCGGCGACATCGAACCTGCGCTCCTTGCGGGCCAACGCCCTGGCCTCGACCAGCCGATCGACCGCGTCGGGACCCGTCCCTTCGATGCCGAATCGTGCCGGCAGATCACCCAGGTCCAGCGCCGTCTCCGCCGAGGAGCTGGCGTCGTCGAGCCCGAACACCCCAACGATCTCCTCCACCGCGCCCGCTATGGCCGAGGCGTCCCGGCCCTCATCGAGGGCGCGATTGCCGTCCCGGACCAGATCGAAAAGCAGCGAGACCGCCTCCGGGGTAGCGAAGTCCTCGTCCATCACCTGGCGAAACCTGTCCAACGTCGCAGAATCGGGATCTCCGGGCCAGGCCCTGTCACGGAAGCGCTGGAGACGGTCGAGAGCCTCCTCGGCCTCCGAAAGCAGCTCGTCGGAGTACTCGATCGGCGATCGATAGTGGGCGCGGAGGAAGAGGAGACGAAGGGCCCGCCCCCCATGCTTCTCGGCGATCGAGGCGAGATCCACCAGGACGCCGGTGGATTTGGCCATCTTCTCCCCACCCAGATTCACCATCCCGTTGTGCAGCCAATAGCGGGCAAATGTGTCGCCACTGGCTCCCTCGCTCTGTGCGATCTCGTTCTCGTGATGGGGGAAGATCAGATCCGTGCCGCCACCATGTATGTCGAAGCCATCGCCGAGGTACTTGGTGGCCATGGCCGAGCATTCGATGTGCCAGCCGGGGCGCCCGGGGCCCCAGGGGGAGTCCCACCATGGCTCTCCGGGTTTGGCCCCCTTCCAGAGGGCGAAATCGAGCGGGTCTTGCTTGGCCTCGCCTACCTCGATCCGATAGCCGGCGCGTAGCTCGTCCGGTTTGCGACCCGAAAGCCGCCCGTAACGCTCGTCGGCACGCACCGAGAAATAGACGTCCCCGCCGGCGGCGTAGGCGAGACCACGATCGACCAGCCTCTCGATCAGGCCGATGATCTCCGCGATGTGCTCGGTTGCCTTCGGTTCTATGTCCGGCTCGAGCACCCCCAGGGCTTGGTATCCGGCAGCGAATCTCTCCGCCATCCGCACGGCTAAGACCTCGACGCTCTCGCCGCTCTCCTCAGCCGCGGCAATGATCTTGTCCTCGATGTCGGTCACATTCCGCACATAAGTGACGTCGTATCCCCGCCAGATCAGATACCGGCGAATCACATCGAACGCGACTGCCGAGCGACCGTGGCCCACATGCGGCTCGCTCTGAACGGTGGGCCCGCACACGTATATCGACACCTTGCCCTCATCGCGGGGCTCGAAGGGGAGGACGGCGCGATGGAGCGTGCTGTTGAGGCGGACCATCGGCGAGATCCTACGACAGGGCGCTCACGGTGACCACGGCGACCGCGGCCAGCCCTTCGCCGCGTCCGATGAATCCCAGCCCGTCCGTGGTCGTTGCCTTCACCGACACCAGATCGTCGACGACACCGAGAGCCCGGGCCAGGTTGGACCTCATTTGCTCTCGATGGGGAGCGACCTGCAACTGCTCGGCAATGACGGTGGCATCCACATGGGTCACCTGCCACCCCGAAGCCGACGCCATGGCTGCTGTCTGGGAAAGCATGTCGAGCGATCTCGCGCCGGCCATCGCCGGGTCGCCGGAGGGGAAGTGCTCCCCGATATCCGAGAGAGCGCACGCCCCCAGAACCGCATCGGTCACAGCATGAGCAAGGACGTCTCCGTCCGACGTGGCGCTCACCCCGATCCGGTCCGATACCTGCACACCGCCCAGGATCAGCGGTGGCTCACCATCGAGGGGATGTGCATCGAAGCCCCAGCCGACCCGGGTGGCCCCGGCCGGCACGGTCATTCCTCGTCTGCGTCGACTTTGGGCAGTGCCCGGTCGAGACGCTTTACCGCCTCTTCCTCGTCGATCTCGAGGCTGAAGGCCAGCTCGGAGCTCAGGGTGAGACGAGCCTTGGACAGCATCCGCTTCAGGGCCGGGCTGATCCCCTTTGTCTGCTGGGCGAAGGACAGGTCACGGACCACTTCGGCGACCTGGAAGATGTCACCGGAGGTCATTTTCTCGTTGAGTACCTTGTACCAACGGCTCCAGTTGGCCCCGGCCTCCTCGGGCTCTCCCTTGAGCGACTTGAGGACGTCGCGGGACTTGGTCTTCGAGATGACGGGACGGATGAGATCCTCGACCTTGTCGAGCGGGACCATGACGGTGAGCTGCTCCGTGGCGATATCCAGCACGAAATAGTCCTGCTTCTTGCCCCCGAACTCCTGTCTGACCTTCTTCTGGATGGTGGCCGCCCCGTGCTGCGGGTGCACCACCTTGTCTCCTACCGCGTATTTGGTCGATGCTGCAGCCATGTGCGGGGGCGGATTGTACCGGTGCCAAACCTCAATCGAGGACGGGCTCCCACTCATCCGCCGTGTCCTGCAACCGATCGAAGAAGGCGCGCAATTGCCCGGCACGGGTCTCCCCTACACCCTCCACCGACAGCAACTCGTCGACCCTGGCATCGAGAAGGGAAGATGCCGTGCCGAAATGGCGGATGATGTCGTCACGCACCGGGTCGGGGAGACGACCCACCTGGGAGAGCAGGCGATAGCCCCTGGGATCGGCGGGATCGTCGATATCGGGAAACCCCATCTCCTTGCCGACCCTGCTCGGGTCCTCCAGGTCGTTGGCGGTCATGCCGCTCAGGTCCTCCATTGCCTGACGGATCGTGCTGTTGCGAGGCGGCTTGATGTAATCCCTGAGCACAGCTCTCTTGGTGAAGTCGACCCCGGCGAGCAGATCGTTGAGCTGCAGATAGACGATTCGGCCCTCTTCGCCCAACGTGAGGGCGCGGGCCTCCACCACTCGCCCCAGTCGCTCCAACAGCTCCGCTCGCTGGAGGACGGTGATGGCGGACCGATAGGTGGCCAGACCCGCCGCCTCGAGCCGGGTCAGCTTGAGCTCGGCATCGTCGAGCCGGCTGCGGAGACGATCGAGGCTCTGCAACTCCTGATTCACATGGGCCGCCACTTCGGTCGGGGAGGCGAGCTCGATCTTCTGACCGCCATAGAACAAGGTCGCCACTTTGCGCCCCTCGCTGACGGCCACTACGGGTTTCCCGGTCTGGGCCGCCATCCGCTCGGCGGTGCGATGACGGGCGCCGGTCTCGTCGGTGGGGATGGCGCCGTCCGGGATGAAATGGACACCCGCCTCGAGGATGTTGGACCAGGAGTCGTCGAGGACGATTCCCCCGTCCATCTTGGAGAGCTCGGCGAGACGAGCGGGGCTGAACACCGCAGATCTCAAGGAGAACCCACCCGAGGAAGCCTCGCTGACCTCCGCCCCGTCACCCATGACGACGAGGCTTCCCTTGCCCTGCTGGATGATTCGCTCGAGGGCCCTTCGCATCGGGGTGCCAGGTGCCAGACGTTCGAGCGTCTCGGTTATCGACGGTCCACCCACGACCGTCAAGCGTAGTTGATCCTCGCCCTGTCCATCAGGGGGAGTTGGAGTCATTTTGCGATTCGTCGGTCATTCGATGCCCGCAGAAGCCAGCGCATCACGAAGCCTGAGCTGCTTGCCACCGAGCGGAGCGATGCGGTGCTCCAGGCCCATCCGATCCAGCTCCTCGATGCGCCGTGTCTCCATCGGTATCGAGCGGATCTCGCCGGCCAACCCGATCTCGCCCCAAGCCGCCATCCGTCCCAGTGGCCGATCCGCATAGGACGATGCAACGGCCAGGGCGACCGGCAGGTCGCAACCCGGCTCGTCTATGCGCCAGCCCCCGACCACGTTCACATAGACCTCCATGTCGTGGAGGCGTAAGGAGCTGTGGCGATCGAGCACGGCCAGCACCTGGTTGACCCGGGTCGGGTCGAGGCCCCTGATCGATCTGCGGGGCTGGGCCTGGTTGGTGGGAGAGACGAGGGCCTGGATCTCGACCAGGATCGAGCGTCGGCCCTCCACCGCCGGGTAGATCACGGTTCCGGGGACATCCGCCTCCCAGCCGTCGAGGAACAGCTTCGAGGGATCGTCGACCTCGGCGAGGCCCTCGCTCCTCATGTCGAACATGCCCGAGACATGGGTGGCCCCGAACCGGTTCTTGATGCTGCGGAGAACGCGGAACCCCCGATCGGGATCCCCCTCCAGATACATGACCACGTCCACCATGTGCTCCAGCATCTTTGGGCCGGCCAGACCGCCCTCCTTGGTGACGTGTCCGACGAGAACCACGGCGATACCGGTCGTCTTGGCCAGCCGGACCAGCCTGGCCGCACTCTCCCGAACCTGGGCGACACCGCCGGGTGCGGCGGGGATCTCGGGCACTCCCACCGTCTGGATCGAGTCGACGACGAGCAGGCCGGGTCGATCCCGGTCGGCTAGCGCGACGATCGCATCGACGTCGTCATCGGTCACCAGGCCGATCGCTTCGTGCCCGATCCCGAGGCGGCCGGCCCGCATCGCCACCTGATCGGCTGACTCTTCGGCGCTGGCGATGACCACCGGGGATCCGCGACTGGCCATGGCACCAGCCAGCTGGAGCAGGAGCGTCGACTTGCCGACCCCGGGCTCGCCCCCGAGGAGCAGCACCGAGCCGGCCACCACCCCGCCCCCGAGCACACGGTCGATCTCGCCCCATCCGGTGGCCAAGCGGTTATCAGACCGCTCAGCCGCCGATTGGAGCCCCACCACTTCGGCCGCGGCAATCGATGCGCCTGGTTTCCCCGCCATCTCGACCAGCGGCTCGGAGGACCCGCATTGGGGGCAGAACCCCATCCACTTGGCCGATCGATGGCCACAACTATCGCATCTGAACGCCAATTTCGGATACCTTCTCCAGTTAACGATTGCGCCGTCGAACGACAAATATCAAGGCCCCCACCAGTGCCGCGCCGAGGATCGTGGTAGTCAGAACCGTGGCGATCGTCCAGGGCTCATGGGTTCTGATCGCCCACAAAAACATCCCGTGGCACAATAACTACGAAGGAGGGATGTGGCCTCACGAAAATGTGAACAGTGCGGCGCGACCGTCGCGGCCGACGAGCAGTTCTGCCCGACGTGCGGCTCGTTTCTCGATCCATTGGAGCCAACACCCTCCCGATCACGCGAAAACGTCATCTCGGTCAACTCCGACGGCAACTACGAGGAGTTCGAGCTCAGCTCCCCACCGCCCGAATCCGACCGCGCCCGCTCAACTGCGGGGGTCGGTGAAGCCACATGTCCGTCCTGCGGGGCAGTAAACCCGGCCAACAACCGCCATTGTCAGGAGTGCGGGGCGAGGCTCAGCCAGGGGCCTCTTCCCACCGCTCCCCGCCCCGCGGTGCAGGCGACCGCCGGGGTGCGGGCCGCCCTCGCCATCAGCGCGCTTCTCTTTGGGGTAGTTGTGGTCGCACTCCTCTTCAACGTGTTCAACGGAGACCCGAGCGCCTCGGGATCGTCGACCACGACGCCTGCCGCCACCAGCACCACCATCGCAGAGCTTGCCCCCATCGACGTGCTCGACGCCGAGTGCAGTCAGGAAGGGCTCGGCTCGTTCGTCTGTGAGAACTTGATCGACGGCACCGAGGGCGAGTACCAGTTCGATTACGAGGCGGTGCCCGAGGGAGAGGCGATCACCATCAGGCTGATCTTCGATCGGCCCACCGTCGTCCATCGGATCGACTGGGTCAATCTGGAGGACGCCACCCGGCTCAGGAGGAACTATCGCGCCCGGGGCATCCAAATCGAAGCCGACAACTCGTTACAGCCCGTGCTTGTCCAGCTCGAGGACGTCGCGGGCAGCTACCCGGTTCCCTTTGCCGCTCTCGACGCCACCTCCATCCTGATCACCATCGAGAGCGACTACCCGGCCGAGGTAGTCGACGAGGAAGTCTTCACCGAGATGGCGATCCAGGAGATCAGGGTGATCGGGCGCCCCGGCGGGGTCACCAACGGGACCAACGGCTCGGCCGGGGCCACGCAGACCACGGTTGCCGGCTCGTCGACCGTCGCCCCCACCACCACCGCGGCCTCCTGACCTGCCGCCCTCAGGCGGCGGCGATCTCCATCTCCAGATGCTGCAGGCCACGAAAGACCAGCGACTGGATACGGCCCGAGACGTCCCGCACCTCCAGGTCGGCTACGCGGGCAGAGAAACGCCCGAGCGCGGCCTCTAGCTCGACCATCGCCAGGGGAGCCCCGACGCAATAGTGCAACCCCGCCCCGAACGAGACGTGAGGATTGGGGTCGCGACCGAGGTCGAGTCGCTCGGCGTCCGGCCCGAAGATATCCGGATCGCGATTGGCCGAGCCAAACAGCAGCCCGACTTTCGACCCCTTCTCCAGACGAGTGCCGGAGAGCTCGGTATCGGCGAGCACCCACCGCTCGAACATCTGCAAGGGCGAGTCGAACCGGAGCAGCTCGTCGACGGCCGGCTGGAGCCGCATCTCTCCGCCTCGCAGCCGCTGATATTGATCACGGTTGCCGGCGAGCGCCAACAGACCGTTGCCGATGGCGTGCACGGTGGCCTCGTGCCCTGCGTTGAGAGTGAGGATGGAGGTTCCGACGATCTCCTCGTCGCTCAGGGTGTCGCCCCTGTCCTCCACTTCGAGCATCGATGAGATCAAGTCCTCTCCCCTTCTCCGTCTCCGCTCGTCGATGACACCTTTCAGATAGGCGACGAAATCGATGGTCGCCTGCTCGGCGGCATCGCCCTCCACCGGGGTCACGTTCTTGTCGAAGACCTTGACGATGGCATGGCTCCATCGCAACAGCTGCGCATGGTCGTCGCTCGGTATCCCCATCAGCTCGGCGATCATCGCCACCGGGATGGGTGTGGCGAAGTCCTCGATGACCTCGAGCTTGCCCTCCTCCAACACCCGGTCGAGGATCTGGTCGGCCGCCTTCTCCAGACGAGGGCGGAAGACCTCCGAAGATCTCCTCGTGAAGGCCTGCGACACCAGTCGCCGAAGTCGGGTGTGGCGGGGTGGCTCGAGATCGATGAAGGACTCACGGATGTAACGGGACCAGCTCGGCCATTGCGGGGGGTAGATGCGCCGGTAGAGGCCCTCATCGACCTCGGCTGGGTCGAGACGGTGGCGGAAGTCACGCCCGAAGTGCTCCCGGTCTCTCAAGATGGCCGACACGTCGGCGTGGCGGGTGAAGAAGGTGAGCTCCCATGCCGGGTCGTGGAAAACCGGGGACTCCAGGCGAAGCCGGGTGTAGACCGGATACGGGTCCTCGAGGAACTCGGGCGAATAGGGATCGAACATCTGCCCCGATCGGACTCTGGTCAGGGCGAGAACCCTATCGGGCCTCGCCCTTGGCGTATCGGGCCCCGTCGGCGGCCGGCATTCGCAGGTGTTGTGACGCCGCCGCCAGGACGAGCAGCGTTATCACGTAGGGGAGTGCGATGAGGAGCTGGTTGGAGACCTCCTCGACCTGTAGGTAGTAGAGGAGGAAGGCCGCACCCACGACGGTTTGGATTGTGGCCGCCCGGATCTTCGTCCGGGTGAAGGAGAAGACGCCATAGGCGATGAGACCGATGGCGACCGCCAGGATGAAGGAGCGGACGACCTCCGGACCGCGGAAGCGCAGCGAGTCACCGAAGCCGAACACAAGCGATCCGCCAAGCACCCCTGCCGGCAACCAGTTGCCGAAGATGAGAGCACCCAGGCCGATGAAGCCTCGCCCACCGGTCATCCCCTCCCTATAGATGCCGGCCTGGACCAGGACCAGGAACGCCCCCGCCAGCCCGGAAAGCATCCCGGAGATGACCACGCCGTAGTACTTCATCCGCAGCACGGGGACACCCAGGGACTCCGCTGCCCAGGGGTCCTCCCCACAGGAGCGAAGTCGGAGCCCCCAAGGCGTCCGCCACAGCACCCAGGCCGTGATGGGCACCAACGCCAGGCCGATGAGGGTCAACCAGCTGATCGCGCCCGTGAAACCGCGCATCACACCGGCGATGTCCGAGATGAAGAACCACTCCTGAGTCTCCAGCCAACCGAAGAAATCGGGGGTGTCCCATCCGAAGAGACGACCCCCGGCCAGGAAAGGCAGATCGATGCTGGCCAGGCCATCGACCGGTGGGGACTGGATCACCGAACCGCCCGTTTCTGGGGTGTAGACGATCGAGGACAGGAACCGCATCGCCCCGAGACCGAGGATGTTGATGGCGACGCCGGACACGATGTGGTCGACGTTGAAGGTGACGGTGGCCAGGGCGTGGAGCAGGCCGAAGATGGCGCCACCGACGATTCCGAGCAACGCCCCTTCCCAGGGACCGAACATCCAGGCACCCCAGGCTGCGAACCACGTGCCGGCGATCATCATCCCCTCGAGACCGATGTTGACCACACCGGATCGCTCCGAGTAGAGCCCGCCCAGACCGGCGAGGAGGATCGGGATGGCGAGACGCAAGGCGGCGCTTGCGGTACTGCGTGAAGTCAGGTCGGAGGTGCCGGTGATCACCTCGGCGATCGTCATCACCAGGATGGCAATCAAGGCGATCACAACGATCCGGGCCCACCGCCCGGTGTTCCGGTAACGCTCGACGAGGGCGGTCATGCGGCCACCGGTGGGGCATCGGGAGCCGTCTCGGTAGCAGCAGCCGCCGAGGCGATGACCCGGCGGTTGACGTATCTGGAGATGATCTCGTAGACGATGACCACGGCGAGGACGACGATGCCTTGGATGATGGTGACGATCTCCTTGGGAACGTCCACCAGGTCGAGGATCAGCGACGAGCGCTGCATGAACCCGAACAGCAGCGCCCCGAACGCCATCCCGACCGGGTGATTGCGCCCCAGCAGCGCCACCGCGATGCCGTTGAACCCGAAGTTGCGGGGAAAGTCTTGCGGGTACTGGTGATAGAACCCGAGCAAAGGGGCGATGCCGACCAGGCCGGCCAAGGCCCCGGAGATCAGCATGGTCCGGATGACCATCTTCTTGGGATCGACACCGCTGGCGTGGGCCGCCGTCGGGTTGGCCCCGCTCGATCTCAGATCGTATCCAAAGCGGCTCTTGTTCACCAGGAAGTGGTAGCCGATGCCCAGGAAGATGGCGATGAAGAGAAACCCGTGGAGGTTGGCTCCTGCTCGCGCCTCTATCCCGAACCAGGCCAGGATCGGGTTGAGTGACGGGATCCATCCCGTCTCCGGGATGAGATCGGTGGCCACGGTCAGCCCCGCCGTCTCCGCCCGGAAGACGTTGAGGAACAAGTAAGCGCTGAGGGCGAACGCGATGTAGTTGAGCATGATCGTGGAGATCACCTCGTGGACCCCGCGCTTCACCTTGAGCACAGCCGGGATCCAGGCCCAGAAGGCCCCAACCGCGGCAGCGACCAAGAGGATGGCCGACACGTGGAGAATGGGCGTGATGGAGAACTGGGCGCCGACATAGGCGGCAAAGAGCGCGGCCAGCAGATATGCCCCCTCGACACCGATGTTGAACAAACCCATCTTGAATCCGATCGCGACGGCCAGAGCGGAGACGAACAGGGGCAGCGCGTTGTTGACCGTGATGATCAGAGACTCGGTGCTCAGACCAAAAGACAACATCTCCTGATACGCCGCAATCGGGTCGATGTCGACCAGGAGCAGGGCGAGGGCGGCGATGCCGAAGGCGATGACCAGCGCGATGAGCGGGGCGACGACCGTCGTGAGCAGACGTCCGCTCTTCACGAGGCCCTCTTCGCCCCGGCTCCGGTCATGTAAGAGCCGAGTATCTCGGGTGTGATCTCGGACGGGTCGAGCTCGGCGACCAGCTCGCCTTCGAACAGGACGTGAATGGTGTCGGAGAGCCCGATCAGCTCATCGAGGTCCGCGGAGATGAGCAGGATTCCCATCCCGTTCTGCCGTGCCGTCTTCAGCTCCTCCCACACCGCGGCCTGGGCCCCGATGTCGATGCCACGCGTGGGCTGAGCCGCGATCAGCACCACCGGCCCGGCCATGATCTCTCGGCCCACCACGAGCTTCTGCTGGTTGCCTCCGGAGAGAGCAGCGGCCGGGACGTCGACGTTGGGCGTGACGACGTCGAATCGACGAACGATCTCCTCGGTCTGTTCCCTCGAGGCCTTCTTGTCGATCCAGATCCCGTTGGCGTAGGGCTCCTTGTCCTGATGGCCGAGGGCGGCGTTCTCCCAAATCGGGGACCCGAGCAACAATCCCTGACGGTGACGATCTTCGGGGATGAGACCCAGACCGGCCCCGCGACGCTCGCGGGTGGGGAGGCCCACCAACGATCTCCCGTCGAGTGCGATCTCGCCGGTGGCCTCTGGGATCACCCCGATGATCGAGTCGACCAGCTGGGACTGGCCGTTGCCTTCGACACCGGCGATACCGACGATCTCGCCGGCATGGACCTCGAAACTGATGTCATCGAGCACCTGCCGCCCGGTATCGGACTGCAGGGCCAGCCCTTCGACCCGCAGCAACACCTTGTCCTGAACGGTCGATTCCCGGGTCTCCGGTGAAGGCAGCTCCGACCCAATCATCATCTCGGCGAGCTCCCGGGCGTCGACCTCGGCAGGCGTCGTAGTGCCCACCGTCTGCCCATCTCGCATAACGGTGATGTGGTCGGCAATGGCCAAGACCTCGTCCAGCTTGTGGGAGATGAAGATGATGGTGTGGCCCTCACCCTTCAGGTTCAGACAGGAGGTGAACAGATCGGTCACTTCCTGGGGGACGAGGACCGCGGTCGGCTCGTCGAGGATGAGAATGCGCGCCCCTCGGTAGAGCACCTTGATGATCTCGACTCGCTGTCTTTCGCCCACCGACAGCTTCTCCACCTTTTGGTTCGGGTCGAGACGGAGCCCATACGCGTTTCCGAGCTGTGTGATCCGCTCCGCCGCAGCGTCGAAGTCGATCATGACGCCTGACCGGGGCTCGGAGCCGAGGATCACGTTCTCCAGGACGGTGAGATTGTCGGCCAGCATGAAGTGCTGGTGGACCATGCCGATCCCGGCGTCGATGGCGTCTTTCGGGGTCCGGAAGCTCACCGGCTCGCCGTCGATTTGGATCGTTCCCTCGTCGGGGCGGACCATCCCGTAGATGATCTTCATCAGGGTCGACTTGCCCGCTCCGTTCTCGCCGACGACGGCATGGACCTCGGCTGACCGGACGGTCAGGTCAACGTCTTTGTTGGCGACCACACCCGGGTATCGCTTGGTGACGCCCTCCAGCCGTATTGCGGGTGCCTCGCCCATCTCCCCAATCCAGTAACGCCGCCCAAATAGGACGCCGGGCCCAGGGGATCCTGGGCCCGGCGCAAGTTAGCAGGCGTGCCCTGGGTCAGGCCGCCGGCTCCGTCGGGACTTCGATCTCACCCGCGATGATCTGCTCGGCATAGCCGTCCAGATCAGCGGCGATGTCATCGACGAACCCGCCGCTGGTCGCGTATCCGATCCCCCCTTCGGCCAGTCCGAGGCGGATCGGGCCCGGGGTGAACTCGTCGTTGAGGAAGTCGACGATCGCCTTGTCCACGGCGACATCGACCCGCTTCAGCATCGAGGTCAATATGTGCTCTTGGAGCACGGGATCTCCCACCGACTCATACTGGTCGGCGTCGACCCCGATGGCCCACAGGTGGCTGTCGTCGGTCGACAGCTCATCGGCCGCCTCGAACAGGCCCAAGCCGGAGCCGCCCGCAGCGTGGTAGATCACGTCTGCTCCCTGGCCATAGAGCGCCAATGCGGCCTCCTTACCCTTCACCGGGTCGTTGAACCCGGTGAAGTCCGGCACCTGGGTCAGGTACACCGCGGGCAGGATGTTGATGTCCGGGTTGGCCGCGGCCGCTCCCGTCTCGAAACCGGCCTGGAACTTGAGGATGAGGGGTGTCTCCACTCCTCCGATGAATCCGACCGTCCCGCTTGTGCTCTTCAGGGCGGCGGCGACGCCCATCAGGAAGGAGCCCTGCTCCTCGGAGAACAACATGCACCGCACGTTGGGCATCTCCACCACGGTGAAGGTGTCGTCCTGCGGGCAGTCGTCGGTGATGGCGAACATCGTGTCGGGGAACTCGGTGCCCACCCGCCACACGTTCTGAGCGAAGGCGAAGCCGTTGGCGATGATGAGCTCCTGACCTGCTTCGGCGAGCAGCCTCAGGTTCTCCTCCCGGTTCTCACCGCCAGCGTCGGGGGCGAGCTCTTGCCCGGTGATGCCGTACTCGGCGATGGCGTTGTCCCAGGCGGCGGCGGCGAGGTCGTTGAACGACAGGTCGCCCCGGCCACCCACATCGAAGGCCATGCCCACGGTCCGGCCGGTGCCGTCCGGGGCCGCGCCCGCCGTCGTGGTCGTCTCACCGCCGGCCGTGGTGCTGGTGCCCCCACCTGCCGTGGTCGTCGTATCAGCGGCGGCTGACGTGGTGGTGTCACCTCCCGCCGTGGTGGTGGTGTCGCCGCCTTCGCCGTCGCCACAGGCCGCCAGGACCAGTGTCAGCACCGCGAAAAGGGCGAGATACCGCAGATTGCGTTTCACGCTGGAATTCCTCCAATTGCTCAAATGGACAGGGAAACCCCCTGCCCGCGGGCCACATTAACGGGCATTTCGAGTGGAAGTCGCCGCCAGGGGCTCGGGCCGGACCCAGTAGATCCAGGGGATCGAGATCAACGTCACCAGCGCCTTTATGACCACATTCACCCAGAAGATGGACCAGGCAACATCGGAGGGGAAGATCCCGAACAGGGTGGCGAGACCCACGAAAATGGCCGAATCCACCGGGATGGCGATTGCGTTGCTGAACAAGACCCTTCCCCACTGCCTCCGCTCACCGAACCAGAGGGTCCAACGCTGGTACGCCTCGGTGTCGATGAGCTCGGAGACGACCTCGGCGACGATCGACGCCGCCACGATCCCCCACACCGGGGAGAGGACCTCCCCGAAACCGGGCTGTGGCCCGGTGATCGGGTCGGCGGGCAGGTGGGCCACGAGCCAGAAGAAGCCGGCCATCACCACGTTGATCCCTGCGGCCAGGAAGATCAGCGTGCGGGCCGCGTCCCTGCCCCCGATCTTGTGGATCAGGTCGCGCAGTGTGAACGTGAATGGGTAGATCAGGGTCCCGGCGTCGACCGCGTGACCCGCGATCGAGATGATGCGGAGACTGGCGATGTCCGACATCATCTGGGCCGCCACGTACGCGCCCCCGACGATGAGCAACGAGCGGGCCCCATGGGGCAGAGACCGGCCTTCCATCAGGCTGGGGACGCTAGAGCGAGAATGGAGGCCATGGGATTCGTGGCCTCAGTCCGTCGCGCCGCCGACTCGACGCCGTCAGACCGCAACCGCGTCGTCGACCTTCTACGGGTCGCATCGATCCTGGTCGTCGTGTTCGGCCACTGGCTGATGGCGGCGGTGACGGTCGAGGGAGGGGAGCTCACGGCCGGGCATCTCCTCATCCTCGCCGACTGGACGCACCCCCTGACCTGGGTCTTTCAGGTCATGCCGGTCTTCTTCCTGGTCGGCGGTTACGCCAACGGGCTCTCCTGGCGATCGGCGCGAGTGCGACGTGAGAGATACGGGGGCTGGCTGAGGGCGCGGTTGCGGCGGCTCATCCTCCCCGTGGTGCCGCTGCTCCTGGTTTGGGCCTTTGGCGGCTGGCTGGGGCTGCGGGCCGGCCTCAATTGGGAGATGCTGCAACTCGCCTCTCAGGTGGCCCTGGTCCCGACCTGGTTCTTGGCCGCCTACGTCGTGATCGTCACGTTGGCCCCGACGGCGCTGTGGATCTGGGATCGTTGGGGCTGGCTCTCGATCCTCTCCGGTGCGGCCCTCGCCGCCCTCTGCGACTGGCTGTCGATCGGGCTCGGCCTCGTACCGGTGGGGTTCCTCAACTATGTCTTCGTGTGGGGAACGGTCCATCAGCTCGGGTTCGCCTGGCTCGACGGCACACTCGACGGGCTCTGGAAGCGGATGCTCATGGCCGGGGTCGGGCTGCTCGGCACTCTGCTGCTGGTGGGTTTCGGTCCCTATCCGGTAGCGATGGTCGGGCTGGACACGACCGAGATCACCAACTCCTACCCGCCCCGGGTGACCCTGGCCTTCCTTGGCCTTTTCCAGGCAGGCATCGCCCTGGCACTGGAGGGCCGCCTCCACCGCTTGGCGATGAAGCGAGGGATCTGGATGGTGGTTGTCGGAGTCAGCGCCAGGATCATGACCACGTACCTCTGGCACCTCACCGCCATGGTGATCGTCATCGGGCTCGCGTTGCTGGCGAGTGGCTTTGGGCTGGGCATCGCCCCGCTGACCCCCGGCTGGTGGCTGACCCGTCCCCTCTGGTTCTTCGTGCTCGGGTTGTTCACGCTTGGCCTGGTCGCCGTCTTCGGCAGGTTCGAGAATCCCGTCGTGGACGCCCGGCCCAACCCACCCTGGTGGCGCCCCGTCCTCGCCGTCCTCGCGATCTGCACCGGGCTCGGCTTGTTGGCCGCGATCGGCATCGCCGATGCCGACGGCCTCAACGGGCTGGTGCTCAGCCTCCCCATCCTCGGTGTCGTCATCGGCGGGGTCGCCCGGATTCCTCGTGGACCCACGCCCTGAGCCCGGATCGGGCTGATGGGTGATTCGGCTGCGGGAACGGGCAACGCCCGCTTCGGGCATACTCCCGGGATGATCGTCACCCGTCATGGCCACGCCTGCCTCCTCATCGAATCTCCCTCGACCAGGGTCCTGGTGGACCCGGGGATATTCACCAACTCCTGGAGGGAGTTGACCGATCTCGACGCGATCCTGATCACCCATCAACATCCCGATCATGCGGACGTCGACAACCTGCCGGGACTGGTGGCCGCCAACCCCCAGGCCCGGCTCGTGACCGAGACTGCGGTCGCCGGGATGGTCTCGGAGCTCTCCCCGGTTACCGCCAGGGTCGGAGAGACGATGGACCTGGGCGACATCTCGGTCGAGATGCTCGGCGGTGAGCACGCCGTCCTGCACCCCCGGATCCCCCGGGTCGGCAATGTCGGATACCTGTTCCGCGAGCAGGGAGGGCCTTCACTCTTCCACCCCGGCGATTCGTATGACGCGACGCCGTCCGACATCGACCTCCTGGCACTCCCCCTGGTGGCACCCTGGGCCAGCGCCGCAATGACGATCGACTTCACCAACGCGGTGAGCCCAGAAAGAGCGATACCCATCCATGATTTCTTCCTAGGCGACGCGGGGAAGGCCACTTGGATGAGAATCTGTGGTGGCGCCATCGACGACTCGGTCACTATCGACGACCCTGGGGCCGGCGAGCCGTATACCTTGTAGCAATGGCCCTCAACTCGAACTTGCTCGACTGGCTGCTGAAGCTCGCCAACCGGATCAACCCGGTGACGAGCGGGCCGGCCGCTCCCTTGCAGACGACTGCCGCCCTCGATTCGTTTGGCCCGTCGCTGATGCCGCGCTCTTCATTGCATCAAGGCGTCGCCGGCGGTCTCGCCGTCTTGTCGGCGCGTGCCATCGGGAACGGGATCGACCTGGTGGCGAGAAAGATCGCGCCAGACAGCTCGCCCCTCGCCTGGCGCATCGGCGCCCGGGCCGCTATCGCCGCAGGTGGGGCGGCGGTGAGCCGGATGGCGGAGCACGACGGCGAGTCCACGGCAAAAGCATCCCTGCGCAGCGCGGGACGGCTCGCCGAAGCGGGGGCCATCGGCGGCATCATCTACGAGGCCGCCACCGACGTCGGCAAGAAGATCGACAGCCCGATCGTGCCCATCGTCACCGGTGTGGGCGGATTCGGGTATGCGATGACACGCTGGTCCAAGGAGCTCGAGATCGGCCAGGGTCTGGTGGCGAGATGGACCGCGGAGGACAAGCCGGCGAACATCTTCGCCTCGGTGGGCATCGCCGTCGCAGTGGCCAACGCGGGCAGAGCGGTGGCACGCGGTTTCGCCAGCTCGAGGAACTCCATGGTTGGCTACATGGGAGAGGGTGCCGGGCACGCTCTGATCGGCAGGGCCATGAACCTCGGGCTGTGGGGAGCGGGAACGGTGGCGCTCTATCGAGGGCTGGTAGGGCGCCTGTCACGGACGAACGCCCGCATCGAGCCCGCATTCTCCTCGCCACCCAGCAACCAGCACGTGTCGGGCGGGCCGAACAGCATCTCGCCATACGCCCAGTTGGGTCTTCAAGGGCGCAGATTCGTCTCTGAGGTGGTCACCCCGACGGTGATCGAGCAGACTCTCGGCGTCCCCGCCATCGCCCACCCGATCCGGGCGTATGTCGGCGTCGAGCTGGAACCGGTCTATGCCACCGGCCGGTCTGAGCTCGCCCTCGACGAGATGGAGCGACTGGGGGCGTTCCAGCGAAGCTATCTGCTCCTGGTGTCCCCCACCGGCACCGGTTGGGTGGATCACACGATGATCGAATCGGCCGAGATCATGACCCGGGGCGATATCGCCACTGCCTGCATCCAGTACGGCAAGGCGCCATCGTTCCTCGAGCTTCAGGGTGTCTCTTTGGGGAGGGCCCAGTTCAGACAGCTGCTCTGGGGGGTCAAGCAGCGGCTACTGGCCGTGCCCGAGGACCAGAGGCCAAAGGTCCTTGTCTTCGGCGAGAGTCTGGGAGCCTGGTCGAGCTCTGACGTGGTCATGCACCAGGGCATCTCGGGATTCGATCACTACGGCATCCACCGCGCCCTGTGGTTCGGCCTCCCCGGCCTGGCCCGCTGGTCGAAGACCGGGATGAGGGAGGGACGCAACCCGCTGACCCCTCGTGGCACGGTTGGAGCCTTCGACCGCTTCGAGCAGTACCAGGCTCTCACCCCGGACGAGAGAGAAACGCTTCGCGCCGTGGTGGTCGACCACGACAACGACCCGATCTCACAGATGTCGGTTCGCATGGCGGTGAAACGACCGCAATGGCTCGACGGCCACCGGGGCCGGGGGGTGCCGGAGACGATGAAGTGGACACCGGTCCTCACCTTCATCCAGGTGATCGTGGATGCGATGAACGCGATGGTCACCATTCCCGGGCAGTTCAAGTCGTTCGGGCACGACTACCGGGCCGACACCGCTGCCTTTGTCCAGGCCGGCTATGGGTTGCCCGCGTTGACCGAGCGGCAGATGGCCGCCCTCCATGAGACTCTGGTCAACCGGGAGCTGGACCGAGCCGCGAGGATAAAGGCGGGCAAGGAGCTGGACCAGGTGGGATCCGTTGGCCGCGTGGCCTCGGACACCCAATAGGCCTAGTTGCTCCCCCGTTTTCTCTCCACACGGTCTCTGACGGTGCGGGCGACGATGAAATTGAGGAAGCCGAGGATGAACGAAACCCCGGCGAACACGAAGAAGATGGTGAAGAGCTTCGACAGGTCGGTCGTTGGATGGAGATCGCCGTACCCGATGGTGGTCAAAGTCACCACGGTGAAATAGAGGGCGTCGACGACCGACCAGCCCTCGACCACCATGTAGAAGACCGTTCCGATCGCCACGATGACCGCCGCGAGGAGGATCAACCCTCGGCCGGCGGGCTCGACCCAGACCTCCCGAAATGTCCTCCACAGACCTCTGAGCATCGCGCCAAATTAGAGGCAGATGGCGATCACGCCTGGTATCAACCGAGGAGCGATTCGATCGTCTTCGTGGCCCGGCGCTGCCTGGTCTCGGCCTTCCGGGCCTCTGCGACGTATCCGGCATGTTCCCGGCGATGGGTATAGCTCAGGGCGTCGAATGCCCTCCGTGCCTCGGGGTTCGCCTCGAGCAGTCCCTCCAGCTCCGCAGGGATCTCGACCACCCTCTCCTCGAGATCGGGTTGGAGGCTCACACGCAGCTCGTCGCCGGGTCCTTTGCCCAGGGCTTCCCGAATCTCCTTGAGCACTCCGATGACCGACACACCGCCCATGCGCACGATGCTCCCCCGGTAGGGGATTCCGTCGAAGGTGGCGACGACCCGGATCCGACCGCCACCACCGAGAGCCTCGATCCCGTCCGGTGGGATGGAGACGAAAGCACCACCCCGCGGGCCCTCCTCGAGGGTCGCCTCGACCTCGATCATGCCGGTTCCAGGGGGGCCCAGGCCAGCAACAGTCGCTTCTTGCCCTGCGTGTCGAACATGATCTCAGCCTCGGCCATGTCACCGGTCCCGACCACCTCCCGCACCGTGCCGAGACCCCACTTGTCGTGCCGAACCCGATCCCCGGGACCGATCTGCCCGGAGCTCACCGTGGTACGCGGGCCAACGGAGGCCGCCCGCTCCGAGGCGCTGCGCCGGGCCCGTTTCCCGGCCTTCTCTTGAAGGCCTGCGGGGATCTCGGTGAGGAATCGGGAAGGGGGGTTGTAGTTCGAGCCACCGAACAGCATGCGACTCCAGGCCGAGGTCAGATAGAGCCGGTCCTGGGCTCGGGTTATCCCGACATATGCCAGGCGTCGCTCCTCTTCGAGCTCGCCCGGGTCACCGAGTGATCGCAGATGGGGGAAGACGCCATCCTCCATCCCGACGATGAAGACAGCGGGGAACTCGAGGCCTTTGGCGGTGTGCAACGTCATCAGGGTCACCGCCCCGGCCCCCTCTTCCCACTCGTCGATGTCGGCGACCAGGGCGGTGGTCTCGAGGAAGACCTCCAGTCGGCGAAGGTTGTCGAGCGCGTCAAATTCCTCATCGCCGATCACCGCCCCCTCGTTGGAGGTCTCGAACTCGGCGGCGACGCCTACCAGCTCACGAAGGTTCTCGACCCTGCCCATCGCCTCGATCGTCTGCTCGGCTTCCAATGCCGCCAACATCCCGGTGTCGGCGAGGACCGCCGAGACCGCGGCCTCGACTCCCTCCTCCTCGGTTGCCTCACGAAGCCTGTCCATGATTGCGACGAACTCGGAGATCGCGGTCTGGGCTCGGGCGTTGAGCTGTGTGATCTCACGGGCCTGGCGCAGCCCTTCGGCGAAGCTGATCTTCCGGGCCTGGCTGAACCGATCGATGTGTGCGATCGTGGTGTCGCCGATGCCCCGGCGCGGTTCGTTGATGATCCGCTTCAAAGAGACTTCGTCTTCGGGGTTCACCACGGCTCGGAGATAGGCGATGGCGTCCTTGATCTCCTTACGGTCGTAGAACTTGACCGATCCGACCACTGTATAGGGCACACCCCGTCTCACCAGGACGTCTTCGACGACGCGGGACATGGCGTTGGTGCGATAGAAGACCGCCACGTCGGACAGGTTGAAGCCCTCACCCTGGAGACGCTCGACCTCGTCGGCCACATACCCGGCCTCGTCGTGCTCGTCCTCCGCCTCGTAGCGGACAATTGGGACTCCCGGGCCTCGGTCGGACCACAGATTCTTCGGAGTTCGCTTGGTGTTGTTGGCTATCACCGAGTTGGCCGCATCGAGGATCGTCTCGGTCGACCGGTAGTTCTGATCGAGGATGACGATGCGGGCGTCGGGGTAGTCGACCTCGAACTCCCGGATGTTCCGGATGTCGGCGCCCCGGAACCGGTAGATCGATTGGTCGGAGTCCCCTACCACGCACAGGTTGCGATGGGTCTCGGTGAGTTGCTTGACCAGTACGTACTGGGCGCGGTTGGTGTCCTGGTACTCGTCGACCAGCACGTAACGAAAACGCTGCTGATAGGTGGCGAGCACGTCGGGGAAGGCGCCGAACAGCTCCACCGTGACCATGAGTAGGTCGTCGAAGTCCATCGCCGAAGCGCCCAACAGACGCTGCTGATAGAGGCGGTACACGTCGGCGACCTGCTCGTGATAGAAGCCATCGCCCTGGTCGGCGAACGACTCGTAGTCGACCAGCTCGTTCTTCGCCTTGGAGATGACTGCTCTCATCGCCTTGGGGGGGAAACGCTTGGGGTCGAGGTCGAGATCCTTGAGCACCAAATTCATCAGACGGAGCGAATCCGCCTCGTCGTAGATCGAGAAGCCCGACTTGTAACCGAGTCGGGATGCCTCCCGGCGCAGGATGCGAACACATGCCGAGTGGAAGGTCGAGACCCACATGGACCTGACCGCTCCACCGACCAGGGCCGCCACCCTTGCCCTCATCTCGTCCGCGGCCTTGTTGGTGAAGGTGATTGCCAGGATCGAGTCCGGTGGCACCCTCAGGTCGCGGATGAGATGTGCGATCCGGTAGGTGAGAACGCGCGTCTTGCCCGAGCCGGCTCCGGCCACGACGAGCACCGGTCCCTCTGTGGCGGCGACCGCCTCACGTTGTGAGGAGTTGAGATCGGCGAAGAGAGGAGACTCGGCCGGAACGTCGTCGATGAACCACTCTGCTTGCATCCGTGCGGGATGGTACCGGCCACCGCCGCGGAATCACACGTGTGTGATCAGCCGGCTGCGACCGTGTGTTCGCTCACCTCGACCTCGGCGGTCGCCGCCTCCTCGGGCAGGTCGGGCAGATCGTCCTCACCGACCACTGCCCTGCGACGGAGTGGCAATGAGAAGCAGAATCGGGCCCCGGTGGGGAACCTTCGCTCGTACCACACCTCGCCTCCCATTGCCCGAGCCAGTCGCCTCGCGATCGGCAGGCCAAGCCCTATGCCGGTCGACTCACGGCTGTCGCCCTTGGAGACCTGTTCGAAGTTCTCGAACACACGCTGCGTCTCCTCGTCGGGCACCCCGGGCCCGTTGTCGGAGATGACCAGGAGGTATTGATCGCCGAGCACGAAGCCCTCGACCATGATCTGGTCGCCTCCGTACTTCCGGGCGTTCTCCATGAGGTTTCGGATCACCTGCTGGACCCGGCGCCGGTCGGCCCGGACCCGGACACCGTCCGGCACGGTCACAACGGCGCCCTTCCTCCCCCCGGTCGGGAACACCATGCTGGAGACGTCGGCGAGCAAGTCGCCCAGGTCGAACAACTCCGGGTGAAAGCGGAGACGGTCGGACTCGAGTCGGGGTATCACCAGGACATCCTCGACCAGATCACCCAGGTACACGGACTGACGACTGATGATCCCGAGGAACTCATCCACCTCGTCGGGGGGGAGGTCCCTCCACGACTCGAGAAGGGTGTCGGCGAATCCCGCAATCGAGGTCAGGGGAGTGCGCAGCTCATGGCTCACCATCGCCACGAACTCGTCTTTGATTCGATGCGCCTCCTCGGACAGCCGCATCACCTCCCGTTCACGACATCTTCCGGCCCGGGTGATGGCCAGCGCCCCGATCACCCCGATCACGCCTATCACGGCCATTGCGAGGAACAACCAGTTCATCGAATCAGGCAGCTGGGACATCTCTCGTCTCTTCGCGCTTCCCTGAAAGGTAACCCACCCGAGCACAGACACGGTCAACCCGCATCGACGCCCTCCTCGATTCCGATCATCCGGCGAAGTGTCGTGGTCAGCACTCCCTGCCGCAGATCGAACTTATCCAGATATGCGTCCACGCCGGCCTCCCAGGCCGCCTGCTTCTCTTCCTGGGTAGCCACACCGGAGACCATCACGATCGGCACGCCGATATCGGCAGCACGCATCGTCCGAACCAGCTCGACGCCGTTAGACCTTGGCATGGAGAAGTCGACCACCATCGCCTCGAAATCGCCGCGGCTCATGGCGAGGAGAGCGTCTCGGGCGCCCCCCGCCACCTCCACGTCGAACCCTGCCCCGTTGAGGGTCGCCGAGAGGAGCTGTCGGACCCCTGCAGAGTCGTCCACCACCAGGATACGGGGGCGATGTGTCGCCGAGCTGGGCTGTCGTCTGGCCAGGTGACCGAGAAAGTTGGGATCGAGCACGACGAGCACCTGGCCGCCACCGAGCAGCGCCGCTCCGGTGACCTGTCCGCCTCCTTCGAGGATCGGACCGAGGTTCTTGACCGCAACCCGGCGCCGATCGATCAGCTCGCTGACGGTGATGGCAACGAGGCCGAATCTGGTGTTGACCACCAGTAGCTCTGAGTCGTCACCGGCGTGGGCGACGCCCATCGCCCTGGCCAGGGAGACACACGGGATCTCACGGCTCTGGAACCGGACCTCCCGACCACTCTCGGTTGCGGTGATCTCGGCCCTGGACAGCGGCATTGCCGCCTCGATCGATGCCTCGGGCAGTCCCCAGAACTGGTCGCCTGTGGCCACGACGACCACATTCTGGAGGACCATCGAAAGCGGAAGAGTCATCGTCACCCGGGTGCCCATCCCCTCCGGGCTCTCGATATGGACCACGCCGTTCACCTTCTCGACGGTGTCCCGCACGGCCGCCAATCCGTCACCGGCCCCGGAGAAGTCGGTGGTCACCTCGGTCGTCGTAAACCCCTCCTGGAAGAGGATGGGGCTCAAATCCGAGAAGACAAAGGGAATCGCCCTCTCCGTCGCCACTTCGGCCACGCGGTCCCAGTCGATACCGGCACCGTCGTCGGCCACCGACACCTCCACTCTCTCATCGATTATCTCAGCCCCGACGCTGATCGTCCCGGTGGCACGCTTGCCGGCGGCGACCCGCGCCGCCGGCGTCTCGATACCGTGGTCGACGGCATTGACCAGCAGATGGCGGAGCGGCTCACGGAGCAGGTCGACGATCTGACGATCGAGTTGGACATCGTCTCCGATCAGCTCGAACCTCACGTCCTTCCCCATTCGACGGCCCAGATATCGGACGAACTGCGGGAAGGTAGCGGTGGCATCCCGGAAAGGGATGTTGGCAAGCGCGACGGCCTGGTTCTGGATCTCGCCTATAGAGGTGGCGAGTCTCTCGAGCTGCTGGCGCCACGACTTCCGGAACAGCGCGGGATCGGCGCCCTCGATCGAAAGCAGCGAGAGATCCGCCAATGCTTCGGAGTCGAGAGAGACTTCGACGATGCGATTGATGAGGCGATACAGCTCGCCGGTGTCAACACGGGTCGACCCACCGAGGAGCGAATCGGAGACCGATGTGAGTAGACCGCCCAGGCTCCCCGGCTCCGGTCGCCGTAGCGGGATGACCTCGGCGGGAGGAGGCCAGCCGGGGCCCTCGGCAAGAGCGCCGGCCAGCTCCACGGAGATGAGCTTGTCGGCGAGGATGGCGAGCTCGGCGTCCTCTGCGTCCAATGAGGGCAGCAAACGGCCGGCACTGGCTTCCATGGCCACCACAACCTCGCTAGGAGGGCTGTATCCCTCGGCGATCTGTTTCCAGAGATGCTCGAGCCGCGAGGCGACCTCTCTGATCTGCTCGTAACCGAGCAGGCCGGCGGAGCCCTTGATGGTGTGGGCGTCGCGGATCAGATCCTGGATCCGGGCAGCGTCCAGCCCCCTCTGCCGGAGGCTGACTGCGCCCGCGACGAGATGGCCGGAACGCTCTTCCAGCTCTTCGCGGAAGATCCGCGTCAACTCGGGCGTGTTGAAGTCCAAAGGGATGACTCCCGGCTTGTCAGGGGTTATCGGCAAGCCACGATCTGTCCTGAACCGGGCCCTGATAGCCGGCCGAATTCCCCTTCGGTCACCATCAAATCCCCGACCGGCAAATCGAACTCCCGACTCACACCTCAGGGCGAACAGACGCCGGTCGGCCAGGGTTGCCGCCGCGCGACTGAAGAGCTACTCCCATTCAATGGTGGCAGGAGGCTTGCTCGAGATGTCATAGGCGACGCGGTTGATGCCGGGCACTTCGTTGATGACACGATTCGAGATCCGCTCCAGCACTTCGTAGGGGAGGCGAGCCCAGTCGGCCGTCATGGCGTCTTCGGAGGTCACTGCCCGTACGACCAGCGGATACGCGTAGGTGCGGTGGTCGCCCTGCACGCCCACCGTTTTCACCGATGGAAGCACTGCGAAGGCCTGCCAGATCTCCCGGTAGAGGCCGGCCCGCCTGATCTCCTCGGTCACGATCTCGTCGGCTGCCCGCAGCACTTCGAGACGCTCTCTCGTGACGTCCCCGATGATCCGGACAGCCAGACCGGGCCCAGGGAATGGCTGGCGCCAGACAATCTCCTCGGGCAGCCCCAATTCCTCGCCCACCGCCCTCACCTCGTCCTTGAACAGGTCGCGAAGCGGCTCCACCAGCTCGAATGTCATGTCTTCAGGGAGACCGCCCACGTTGTGGTGGGTCTTGATGGTGGCGGCGCTGGCCGAGCCGGACTCGATCACATCGGGATACAAGGTGCCCTGGACCAGGAAGCGGGCGTCTCCGATCGAGTCGACGGCTTCTTCGAAGACGCGGATGAAGGTCTCGCCTATGACCTTCCGCTTCTCCTCGGGGTCCGTCACTCCGGCGAGACCCTCGAGAAAACGGTCCCCCGCCTTGACGTGGACCAGATCGACCACGAAATGCGAGCGGAAGGTCGCCTCGACCTGATCCGCCTCACCGGCCCGAAGCAACCCATGGTCCACGAAGACGCAGGTCAAACGATCACCCACCGCGGCGTGGACGAGGGCCGCCGCGACTGCGGAGTCGACTCCGCCGGACAAGCCACAGATCACCCGCCCCTCACCTACCTGGGCCCTGATCGCCTCGACCTGGGACTCGATGATGGAGTGGGAAGTCCAGGTCGGAGCCGCACCACAGACGTCGTAGAGGAACCTCCTGAAGATCTCGTCGCCTCGAGGGGTATGGCCGACCTCGGGATGGAACTGAACGCCGTAGAGCCCCCGCTCCCGATCCTCCATCGCCGCCACCCGGGAGCCCGGTGTCGTGGCGACGGCCACGAAGCCTTCGGGCGGCTCGACCACCTGGTCCTGGTGGGACATCCAGACCTGCTGCTCCCGGGGCAGATCCTTGAGCAGCATCGAGCTCCGGGTCACCTCGAGGGCGGTGTTGCCATACTCGGCGCTCCCCGTGTTCGTCACTTTGCCGCCGGCCAGTTCGGCGAGCAGCTGATGGCCGTAGCAGATGCCGAGCACCGGGATCCCCATCTCGAGGATGGCGGGATCCATCCGATAGGCGTCGTCGGCATAGACCGAGGCCGGCCCCCCCGACAAGATCAGACCCACCGGGTCACGCCGCCTGATCTCCTCAGGGGTCACCTCGCGAGGGACGATCTCGGACCTGACATGGCCCTCCCTGACCCGCCGGGCGATCAATTGCGCGTACTGCGCCCCGAAGTCCAGAACCAGGATCGTTGGCTCCGGGGTCACCCCATCCCTATCTTCTGCGACCGTTGCAGGGACTTTCCCTCGGTCTGCAAGCTGGGGGCGATCATCACCTCGGCCTTCTGGAACTCCTTCACGTCGGAGAACCCGGTAGTGGCCATTGAGACCTGCAGGGCACCGAACAAGTTGAGCTTCCCGTCGTTCTCATGGGCAGGCCCGATCAGGATCTCCTTCAGCGTGCCACGGTTCCCGACCTCGACACGCGCCCCCCGAGGCAGCGTGGGATGGAAGGTGGCCATGCCCCAGTGGAACCCCCGTCCCGGGGCCTCGCTCGCCGAGGCCAGGGGCGAGCCGACCATCACAGCGTCGGCGCCGCACGCGATGGCCTTGGCCACATCCCCGCCGGTTCGCATCCCCCCGTCGGCGATCACATGGACATATCGTCCGGTCTCGTCGAGATACCTGATCCTGGCCCCTGCTGCGTCGGCGATGGCCGTGGCTTGGGGGACACCCACTCCGAGCACGCCGCGCGTGGTGCAGGCGGCGCCCGGGCCGACGCCGACAAGGACGCCCACCGCCCCGGTCCGCATCAAGTGGAGTGCGGTCGAGTAGCTGGCGCAACCCCCCACGATCACCGGCACCTCACACCCGGAGATGTACTGCTTCAGGTCGAGTGGCTCCTCACGGCTGGATACGTGCTCCGCCGAGACCACGGTCCCCTGGATCACGAGAACATCGAGGCCACCTTCGAGAGCGGGGCCGGCCCAGCTCCGCACCCGCTGCGGAGTGAGGCTGGCAGCAGTGATCGCCCCTCCCGCCTTGATCTCGGCCACACGCCGAGCGATCAGCTCGGGCTTGACCGGCTCGAGATAGACCTCCTGCATCCGCAGCGTCGCCTTGTCCGGCGGGAGCTCTGCGATCTCCTCGAAGTAGGGCTCGGGATCCTCGTAGCGAGTCCACAACCCTTCCAGATTGAGGACCCCCAGCCCTCCCAGCCGCCCGATCTCGATCGCCGTGGCCGGGCTGATCGCGGAATCCATGGCCGAGCCCATCATGGGCAGGGGGAACTTGAAGGCATCGAGCTGCCAGGAGATGTCGACGTCGTCGGGGTCGCGGGTCCGTCTCGAAGGAACGATGGCGATGTCGTCGAAGCCGTATCCCTGCCGCCCCGACTTGCCGATCCCGATGTCGATCTCCACTCCTGATGACCTCCGAACAGCGCTCCGGCCAGAGTAACAGTGGTAGGGGGCGGCCATCATTAGTCTGCCGCCCAGTGCCCAGGCCATGGTCGCTCTTCGACTTCCTCCTCGTCTTCCTGGGCGGATTGCTCGGCTCCGGGCTGTTCCTGGGTTTGGGCACACTCCTTGGTAGAGAGGAGTTGACACTGGTCCTGGCGCTTGCCGGCCAGTACATCGGGCATCTCCTCGTCCTCTGGGCCCTCGGCCGCAGCCGTGAGGACCTCGGCTTCAACGTCCTCGGGTCCGACGCCCGCTACCTGGGTGCGGGGCTAGTGCTCCAACTCGGCCTGGCCATCCTTTTCCTCCCGTTGAGCCATCTGCTCCTTCCGGAGGGCGACTCTGCGCAAGAGGTGAGCAATGCGATCGCCGGGCTGGAGACCACATCCGCCCGCATGATCGCAGTTCTCACCGCGGTCGTGGTGGCCCCGGTGACCGAAGAGCTCACCTTTCGGGGGGTGTTGCTCAAGGTGTTCGAGAAGCGGGGGCGGCGGGTCACAATCGTGCTCACCTCGCTCGCCTTTGCCCTCTTCCACCTGTTGGGGCTCCCTACCGACCACTTCCTGGAGGCGGCGGCCGTGGTGGTCCCGACCATCTTCATCGTCGGAGTGGTGCTCGCCTGGGTCACGCTTCGCGTCGGTCGGCTCGGGCCGGCGATATTCATCCACTCGGGATTCAACCTGCTCGCCGCGCTCGTGCTGCTCGTCCCCTCGGAGATGCTGGAGCCGATTCGCTAGTGGTCCGTCGCTGAATTAGTTGAGGCGCGTCTGATCTGGCATGGTTCAGGTCATGGAGGTGCCGGCGGGGGCTCGGGTGGAGTTGGACCGATGGCTCGGTCGTCGGTGTTGCCGCATCGGCAGGTCGTGCAGGCGAAGGCGCTGTTGGCATTGGCTGATGGGCGGTCGGTGCGTTCGACAGCGAAGAACTCGGGACGTATCCGAACACGGTGCACTGGAACGACGACCCCCACCCTTCGTGTGGACCAAGACCGTCGACGACATCATCACAAGGTCAAGCGAGGACGGCCCTCGATCGCGTGACTGAATCCGCGTCACACCACTGGGACGCTCGACCCCCTGGGATCGGGGATGGGCTAGACGATCCCGACCCTCTCCCTGACCGTCTTCATCGAGGTCTCGGCGCGGTCACGTGCCGTGGCCGCCCCCCGGGCCATGACCTCGGCCACCTCGGCGTCGTCCAGCCCGTCATAGGCCTCCCGCAGCGGGGCCAGGCCCTCGACGATGGCCTCGGCCACCGCCCCTTTGAACACCCCGTAGCCGACGCCCGAGTACTCGGCCACGAGATCGGGGATGGGACGCCCGGAGAACACGCTGAACAACTCGAGCAGATTGGTTACCCCCGGTTTGCGCTCCCAGTCGTATACGACGTCGGATCCGGTGTCGGTGACCGCCGCCTTGACCTTCCTCGCGATCTCGTCGGGGGGGTCCTTGAGCAGGATCCGTGACCTAGGGCTCGGGTCCGATTTCGACATCTTCGCACTCGGGTCGGTCAATGACATGACCCGGGCCCCGATCTCGGGCGTGATCGTCTCCGGAAGCGGGAACTCCTCACCGAAGCGCGAGTTGAAGCGTTGGGCGAGGTCTCTGGTCAGCTCCAGGTGTTGGGACTGGTCGTCACCGACCGGGACGGCGTGCGCTTTGTGAACGAGGATGTCCGCTGCCTGCAACACCGGGTAGGCGAAAATCCCCAGGTTCTGCTTGGCCCGCTCCGCCTTCTCCTTGAACTGCGTCATCCGCTCCAGTTGGCCGAGTCCGGCCAGTGTCCCCAGTATCCACGACAACTCCACGTGTTGGGGCACCTCGGACTGGTAGTAGAGCAGGGAGCGCTCCGGATCGACACCGACGGCCAGCAACATCCGGGCCGATTCGTGACGGCTCACCCTCAGGTCGGCGGGCTCGTAGGGGACGGTCATGGCATGGAGATCGACCACGCAGTAGATCGTCTCGTCGAACTGGTCCTGAAGCGCCACCCAGTTCCTTAGGGCGCCCACATAGCTCCCGACGTGGAAGTCACCGGTGGGCTGGATGCCGGAAAAGACTCGTCTTGGGCCCATGTGCGGATTCTCGCCCGTGACGCCACGGACCGCAACGCACGAGCACCCCGACGCTGCTCCCATCCATGAGGGTCATGCTCTGCTTCGGGACTCCAACACCTGGGGCTCCAGTGTGGTGGTCGATCACAGCGGAGCATGGGCCGGGCCTTGGCCGAATGAGGCTCTGCGCAGCTGGAGCCGGGCGAGCCTAGGGGGTGCGACCGACGAACTCCTCCTGCTCCTCCACGAGCCCGAAGGAATCCTCGAATATCGCCCCTTCGAGATGGGCCGCCCCACTCCCGTCCACGAACCGGGTGGCAGACAGCGCAGACCCGGACAGATCGGCCTCCGACAGATCGGCACCGGCAAAATTGACCCCCTCGAGATCGGACCCGGCGAGGTTGGCCCGGCGCAGATCGGCTCCTCTCAGATCGCTCAGGGACAGGTTCGACTCTCGCATGTCGGCGCCCGGCAGCGAGACTCCCCTCAGGTCGCAGTTCTTCAGGTAGAGCCGGCGAAGATCCAGGCTGGAAGGCACCCACGCCCTCAGGTCGAGACCCATCATCACCCGCCCCCGGTACTTGTCGTAGTTGGGGGCGGCGACGAACCGTGCCACCTGGTCGGGTCTGATCGACCCGCTGGTGAAGCGCTCGTCGCCCGCCCAAGGATCGGCGTTGTTGTGATAGAAGGAGCCCGCCTCCCACCAGCCGGGACGGTCCTCGGCGAGAAGCGCGATCCGCTTCACCCACTTGAGCGACTTATAGAAGTACCGGCTCGGGGTGACCACCCTGACCGGTCCTCCATGGCCGACCTCTAGGGGAGCACCCTCGAAGGCGTGCACGAGCCAGCAGTCGTCCCGGGCCAGCGATAATGGCAGTGAGGTGTGATGACCACGTTCCGAGTAGGCCTCGAAGGAGACGAATCGGGCGTCCTCCAAGGGCTTCGCTTCTGCGAGTAAGTCCCTCAAGGGGAGCCCGGTCCAGCGGGCGCCGAAGCGGGTCCAACTGGTGACACAGTGGATGTCGAACACGAGCTCGCGGTCTGCCCGGGTGAGGAAGGTGTCGAGGTCCAGGGAAATGGGGTGGTGAACCAGCCCGACTATCTCCAGTCTCCAACGTTGCGGGTCGGACAGCTCATGCGAAGGGCTCCTCTCTCCGACGATGGGGAAGCGCTTGGTCTCGATCTGGCCAGGCGGGAGGGTGGGGCCGATGGTCACCGCGAGCGGGTGGGGCCGATGGTCACAGCGGGAAGGTGGGGGCGATGGTCACGCGGGAGGGTGGATCGTCGAGGAGCGGGGATCAACCGGCGAAGGCCCCGCCCGGCTCCTCGGCTATCTCCGGGGCGAGATAGTCATCGACCAGATCGGCGATGTCCACCCCGGCCACGAGGACCGCCGCGCCGGACTCGGTGGTCGCGTCCGAGACGGGGATCTCCAACTCGTCGATACTGCCCCGGCTCAGGCCGCGCATGGTCCAAGCAAGGTTGACCGCGTCGATGAAGGACAGCTCCGAGTCGACGGTCACGAACGGCGCGATCACCTGGGCCACGTCTGCGACGGAGGTCGGGCTGCCGAAATCGGAGAGCTGTCCCACCATCGACAGCAAGAACGCACGCTGGCGCTCATTGCGAGTGAGGTCGTTCACCCCCGGCATGACCCGCCATCCGTCGTCGGTCAACTCCTGGGTGCTGCGTGAACGCAGCCACGCCAGGGTCTGCGCCCCGGTTGCCTGGGTGCAGCCGGCCGGGA
Organism: Acidimicrobiia bacterium; assembly: GCA_025937235.1. Lineage (GTDB taxonomy): Bacteria > Actinomycetota > Acidimicrobiia > Spongiisociales > ZC4RG35 > JARDZU01. The sequence continues at coordinate 22,631 of JAICRU010000006.1, read as the reverse complement.
GCTCGAGCTGGGCGCGCTGGTCCCGGACGGGGCGCTCCAGGCAGATCTCGTAGCCACCGACAGCGTCCACGGCCTCCTGGAAGCCGGCCAGGTCGATCAGGGCGAAGTGATCGACGTCGTGACCGATGACGTCCTCAACAGTGCGGGTGAGGGCGGTAGGCCCGTTCAGCGCCTCACACCCTTGCAGAGCGTCGTTGAGACGGTGCTCGCCCCCCTCCTGGCACACGTTGTCGACCAGCAGGTCCCTGGGGAGGGAGAGCAGTGCGGCCCGTGAGCCGTCGGCAGGCCGGATGAGCACCATGACCACATCAGCACGCTGCCCGCCGAACTCGCCGAACCCCTGCACGCTGGCCAGTTGGTCGCGGGAATCGGATCCAACCAGGAGTATGACCTCCATCTCCTGGAGGGACTCCGCCTCTTCGGTCTCATCGGCCGGGGCGCCGTCGCTTGGTTCCGTCTCGGGCTGGGCCACGGGCCCGTCGTCGGGCTCGATGCTGACCCGGTTGACATCGTTCCAGGTCGACGTCGCAAAGACGGCTCCCACGACGAGGAGCAGTCCCACTACTACGGCAGCACCGATCAAGAGGCGTTTTTTCACAGGCTGGCTCACTGTTACCCGAAGTCGCCGATTCTAAGACGCTGGCGGGGCTTCAGATCCGCTGGAATCTAGCCCGGAACGAACTCGGGCAGCCCGAGAAGGCTCCTCACCATATGAGCCGTCGCCCCCCAGAGCGTGTCGCCATCGAGGTCGTAATACCACACCTGGCGCCCGTCCCAGGGCACGTGCCACCACCGATCCGGGTCGGCCAGTTCGTCCAACCGGGGCGTGTGGATCCGAGCTACCTCGCGCTCGCTCGGGACGAGGATGAGCGGTGTGGCGACGCGCCCGACTACAGGCACGACCCAGGGCCTGAACTCGACGGTGTCTATGGGGGGGAGGAATCCCAGCACCTCGACGCTGGCAGGCTCGATCCCCACCTCTTCGTGTGCCTCGCGCAGCGCAGTCTCCACCGGCCCGGTGTCGTCGGGATGGGCCCGCCCCCCCGGGAAGGAGATGTGCCCGGCATGGGTGGGCATGGTGTCGGGCCTCTTGGTGAGCACCATCCGCACCTCACCCATATTGTCCTCGTAGAGCGGCGCGAGGACGGCAGCGAGATGAGTGGCTTCGCCCAGCTCGAGGTCGGACACGAGATGGAGGCGATCCCACATCGAGCCTCAGATTAAGCCCGCCGATAACCTGACCCCGTGCCCAAGCCCGTGCTCGAGACAGATCGCCTCCGGTTGCAGAGATTCAGCCGGCGCGACCACGCCACATACGACGAGGCGGCGCGCAAGTCCCTGCCCGAGCTCAACCAGTGGCTGCCGTGGGCACGGCTGGACTACGAGCACGGCGACACCATCGCCTTCATCCGGGAATCGATGCAGGCGTGGAAGGAAGAACGCGCCTGGGACTACTCGATCCGATTCAAGTCCGACCCGGAGCGTCACGTAGGGAGTATCTCCCTGTGGACCGTCTCGAAGCTGGGCAAGATCGCCGAGTTCGGGTACTGGGTGAGGACGGACGAGCATTCGAAGGGGATCTGCACCGAGGCCGTCGACCGGCTTCTCGAGGAGGCGTTCAACGCTCTCGGCTATCACAAAGTGACCTTGCGCATCGCGGTGGGGAACGACGCCTCGGATCGGGTGGCGGAGAAGCTGGGCTTCACCCGTGAAGGGATCCTGCGTGAGGAGCTCCTCATCAGGGGCAACTGGGTCGACCACACCCTCTGGTCGCTACTCGACCGCGAGTTCCGGGCCCTTCGTCGGGGTGAGGTGCGCGGCATCAGGTGAGAAGCATCGACAAGGGCGCCCTGGCCGCCTGGTTGGACGAACAGGCCCGGCAGCACCTCTTCAGCGGGGTGGCCCTGGTGACCGAGCAGGGTCGAACGCTCTTCGAGCACGCTGCCGGGGTAGCCAATCGAGGGCATGGCGTGCCGATGAGCACGACGAGCCGGCTTCAGGTGGCCTCGGTGACCAAGATGATCACGGCCGCCACCGCGATGAGGATGGTGGAGGAGGGTTCCCTCTCCCTCGATCGGCCATTGATCGGGTTCCTCCCTCCCGATCGTCGTCCGGGTGCATTGGATGAGAGGCACACTCTTCATCACCTCTTGTCTCACACCTCGGGGCTGCCCAACTATCACGATGATGAGGACGAGACCTGGGAGTCGTTCACGGCCGCCCTGGAGAGGATCCCCTTCAGCCGGGCGAGAGGGCCACTCGACCTACTCCCATTGTTCGCCGACCTCCCCGCCAGCGGGGATCCAGGCGAGTACTCCTATTGCGACGCCAATTTCGTCCTTATCGGGATCCTCATCGAATGGGTATCTGGTCGGTCTTTCTACGACGTCGCCAAGGAGAAAGTCCTTCTCCCCGCCGGCATGGCCGACTCAGACTTCGCCGAGCTGGATCTCGAGCCGGCAGGCTATGCCACTGGCTACGTGGTCTCCGCAACACCACCAGATACGTGGCGATCGAACATCTATCAGCTCACCGCCCGGGGCATGCCGGACGGGGGCATGACCACGACCGCTCGGGACCTGGACCGATTCATCGATGCGCTCGGGGCGGGAAAGATCGTCACGGAGGAGAACGTGGCCCGGATGCTCACGCCTCACGCGCACGACGAAGAGGAGGCGTACGGGTACGGGATGGAGTTGGTCGTCGACGGAGACTCGGCGATCATCTATGGCCATAGCGGTCTCGACCCGGGCGTCACCGCCGTGGTGTCCCACTACGTGGGGCCCGGCATCACCGTGACTGTCCTGTGCAACCAGGATCGTGGGTCGTGGCCGGTGGCCCAGAAAATCGCGAGCGAGCTCGGCCTGCACGATCCTCGCGAGTGATCGGGCATGCGGCGGAGCCCTCAGTCGATCGCCTCGACCTCGATGATGCCCGGATCGTCCACCCGGAATCGGTTGCCAGGCACGAACACATTGAATCTCGCCGACACCCGCCTGGACAGAACCCGGTGGACCCAGGACCGGACCGAGGGGACGAGGAGCATGAAACCGATCGTGTCGGTGATGAATCCCGGCGAGATGAGAAATGCGCCCGCTACGAGAATGGCTGCCCCGTCACTCAGCTCACGTCCCGGCACCTGACCGGAGCTCATCTTCGCCTTGATCTGACCCAACGTGGAGAGGCCGGCCCGCCGCACCAGGATCGCCCCGAGCACGGCGGTGAGGACGGCCAACCCCAGGGCCCAACCAAATCCAACCTGAGAGCCCACCCAGAGGAAGGCGGCCATCTCGGCGAGGGACACGAGCAGGAACACGGCGAGGAGTCTCACTGAGGCAACGGTACCCGGGGTGGGGGTCTACAGCCCAGGTGAGGCCCTATCCGCTGGCGATGACCCGGCTGGCGTCGCCGACGAAGGTGGCGATCGCCGGGAAGAAGCCGATCACCACGGTGATGGCAACGGCGACCAACAGGGCAAGACGCAGAGAGCCCGCCGGTGCCGCCTCCGCCTCGGGAGCGAACTCACCCACCGGATCGTCGAGCCACACCGACTTCACCACTCGTGCGTAGTAATAGAGGGCGATCACCGAGTTGATCGCGGCTATCGCGGCCAGGACCACGGTGGCCGCGCCACCGGCGATGATGACCGATCGAAACATGGCGAACTTGGCGAACCATCCGGCCAGGGGTGGTATGCCGGCCAGGCTGAAGAAGAAGACGGCGACCAGGACCGCCAGCCTCGTGTCCACCTGAGCGAGGCCCGCCCACCCGGCGATCTCCCCGGACCGCGTCTTCCTCGCTCCGGCGATGACCACCGCAAAAGCTCCGAGGTTCATGACGGCATAGATGACCAGGTAGATCAGGGTCGCCGAGAAAGCTTCCGCCAGGTCGGCGTCGGCCACGGCGGCCGCCGCGAACGGGACGAGCATGAACCCGGCCTGGGCTATCGACGAGTAAGCGAGGAGACGAACGATGTTGGTCTGACGGAGGGCGGCCAGGTTGCCGACTGTCATCGACGCCGCGGCCAGTATCCACAGCGCAGGTGCCCAGATGTCGGACAGACCGGGCAGGGCCTGGTACATGACGAGGAGAAAGGCGACAAACCCGGCTGCCTTGGAGTTGACCGACAGATAGGCGGTAACGGGGGTCGGCGCCCCCTCGTATGTGTCCGGCGCCCAGAAATGGAACGGCACTGCTGAGATCTTGAAGCCGAATCCGACGATCAGGCCGAAGAGGGCAACGACGACGGCGGGCTCGTCGGCCAGGTCGGCGGTGGTCTGCGCAAGACCGGCGAAGGTGATCTCACCGGTGAGCCCGTAGAGCATCGACATCCCGTAGAGCAGGATTGCCGTAGAGAGGACACCAAGGATGAAGTACTTCATCGACGCCTCGTTGGATTTGGCGTCCCCCTTTCTCCAGCCGGCCAGCAGGTAGAGCGGGCCCGTCGTCAGCTCCAGGCCGATGAAGAGGATGATCAGGTCGCGGGCCGAAGCCATGACGAGAGAGCCGAGGACCGAAGCGAGGAGCAGGAAGTAGTACTCCCCCTGGTAATACCGATCCGACTCGATGTAGTGGTGCGACATCAGTAGCACGATGTAGGCGGAGACGATGAAGACCCCTTTCAGGATCACCGCGAACTCGTCGACCACGTAGGAGCCGTCGAACATCGAGCGTGTGGAGCCCTCGGCGGCCAGGATGACGAGGGGGACCGCGGCCAGTGCAGTGCCGGCCACCGCCACCGTCGCAGTCCAGAACTTGTTGGGACGTGTGAGGAGCAGGTCGAGGGTGAAGACAGCGAGCATCGTCGCCACGATGACCAGCTCCGGGGCGAGCGCCAGGTAATCGATCACGAAGGTCATCGGGGACGAGCCATCATCCGCCACGACCCAACGACGCCGTCGTCTCGGCGTTGAACGCGGTCTCCACCAACGAGACGACCGAGTCCGTGGTCGAGTTGAAGATGACCTTCGGGTAGAAGCCGATCACCACGATGAGGACGATGAGTGGGACCCAAGCGGTGGCCTCGAAGCGGTCCACGTCGTGGAACTCGCGCCCCTGCCACTCCTCGCCCGGCTCACCGAGATTGACCTGTTGGAGCAGATAGAGCATGTAGGCCGCGGTGAGGACGGTCCCGATGGCGCCGAGGACCATGGCAGTACGGAACACACCCAGGGACAGACCCTCGAGCGGGTTGTAAGACCCGATCAGGGACATGAACTCACCCCAGAAGCCGGCCAGGCCGGGCAGCCCGAGGGAGGCCATCGCGGTGAAGGCGAGAATGCCTCCCATGACGGGCATCAGTTTCATGTTGCCCCCGAGACGGGACATCTCCCTGGTGTGGTAACGATGTGACATCGATCCGGCCAGGAAGAAGAGCAGACCGGTGATCAAGCCATGGGCAACCATCCCGATGATCGACGCATTGATGCCGACGTCGGTGAGGGTGGCGATCCCCAGCATGACGAAGCCCATATGGCCGACCGACGAGAAGGCGATCAGCCGTTTCATGTCGGTCTGGGCCAGACAGGCCAGTGAGCCGTAGATGATCCCGATCACGGCGAGGATGGCGATCGCCGGGGCCCAACGGGTGGCCTCCTCGGGCAGGATCGGCAGAGAGATCCTGACGAACCCGTAGGAGCCGAGTTTCAGCATGATCGCTGCCAGAAGGACCGAGCCGACGGTGGGGGCGGCGGTATGGGCGTCGGGGAGCCAGGTGTGGAGCGGCCACATCGGGACCTTGACCGCGAAGCCCAGGAACATCGCCCCGAAGACGAGGAATGCGAATGTGCCGGTGAAGGCGCCTGAGGCACCGAGCTCGGTGAGCAGCGGGATGTCGAAGGTGCGTTCGCCCGAGTTCCCCGACTCGAAATACAGGGCGAGGAAGCCGAGCAGCATGAAGGCGGAACCGAACAGTGTGAAGAGGAAGAACTTGATGGCGGCATAAAGACGGGTCTGCACCTCGCGCCCGAATCCGGGTATGAGACGGGGCGTCCGATCGCCCCAGATCCCGATCATGAAGTACATGGGGAGCAGGACCACCTCGAAGAAGATGAAGAAGAGGACCAGGTCCAGGGCGACGAAGGTGCCGTTGAGCCCGGTGGCCAGGATCATCATCAGGATGAGGAACGCCTTCGGGTTGCGGGGCTCCTCCCAGTGGTTCCAGCTGTAGATGACCGCCAGGACCATGATGAAGGTGGAGAGGACGAGGAGGGGGAGGCTGATCCCGTCGACCCCGAGGTGATAGTTGGCGTTGATCGCACCGATCCAGGTCTCGGTCACCTCGAACTGATACGTGTTGTAGGGGAGACCGGAGAAGTCGAACCGGAAGATCACCCCCACGGAGACGGCGAAAGCGGCCAGGGTCACGAGCAGTGAGATCGCCTTGAGGGCGCGTTCGTTGGCCTTGGGCACCAGACCGAGGAGCAGGACTCCGGCCAGAGGCAGGAACACGATGAGTGTCAGGGCCCATGTTTCGAACAATTCCATTTGCTCTCAGCCTCTCCTATATCACGAATACGAACAGGACGATCAGGACCAGGGCGCCGGCAACGAACGAAGCTGCGTACTGCTGGATGCGGCCCGTCTGCCATTTGCGCAATGCGGACCCGGCGCCGTCTGCGCCGGCGCCCAGACCATGGATGACCCCGTCCACGCCACGCTGATCGACGACGCCGTAGACGAATGAGCCCAGGCCCCTGGTCATGATGGCCACACCGTTGACGACCCCATCGATGACGTAATCGTTGACCCAGTTGGTGAAACGGGCGAGCGGGCCCATGGTGCCAGCCGTGATGCCGTCGGCCAGGTCGTCGATGTAGTACTTGTTGTGCAGGAGCGGATAGAGCACTGGGATGTCGAACCGATCCCTCTCGGCCTGGGTCTCCCGGTCCTTGCCCCAGATCACCCAGCCCACGACGATGCCCAACACGGCGGCGAGCAGCCCGCTGCCGGCCAGGGCCAAATCGATCGCCTCCGGGTGGTGATCGCCCATCGGCACAACCCGCACCGCCAGCCACTCGCTGAAGTTCCCGATCCCCGGTATATGCCAGCCGGGCACGTTGAACAACCCGAAGAGGATCGACGGGATTGCCAGAGCGACCAGGGGGACGGTCATGATCGCCGGCGACTCGTGGGGCTGGCCGTGGCCCTTGTAATCCCCGAAGAAGGTGAGCGCCACGGCCCTCGTCATATAGAAGGCGGTGACGAATGCCCCGGCAATGGCGATCACCATCACCGCCGTGTAGCCCTCGAAGCCAAGGGTGGCCAGGATCTCGTCTTTCGACCAGAAGCCGGAGAACGGGATGATGCCGGCCAGGGCCAGCGTGCCGACCACGAAGGTCCAGTAGGTGCGGGGCATCTGTTTTCGCAAGCCACCCATGTCACTCATGTTGTTGGAGTGCACGGCATGGATCACGGATCCGGCGCCCAGGAAGAGGAGCGCCTTGAAGAAGGCATGGGTGAAGAGATGGAACAGACCGGCTGTGTAGCCCCCTGCGGCCACCGCGGTCATCATGTAGCCCAGCTGGGACACCGTTGAGTAGGCCAGCACCCTCTTGATGTCGTCGGCGACCAGGGCGAGAAAGCCGATGGCGAACAGCGTTATGGCCCCGATCGCCACCATCCAGGGGCGAATCTCCGCAGCGAGGTACTCGAACAGCGGGAACACCCGGCCCATGAGGTAGACGCCGGCGGTGACCATCGTCGCCGCATGCATCAAAGCCGACACCGGGGTGGGACCGGCCATGGCGTCGGGGAGCCAGATGTGAAGGGGGAACTGCGCGCTCTTCCCCATCGCCCCGAAGAACAGGAGAGCCCCGCCGACGACGGCGACCGCCCCCAGTGACTCGACGTGCTCGGCGGCGGCCAGGTCCATCTCGGCGAAGTCGAAGGTGCCGATGGCGAGGCCAAGGATGATCGCGCCCAGCATGAGACCGATGTCGGCCAACCTGTTCACCATGAACGCCTTGTTGCCGGCGTTCACGTTGGCCATGTCCTCCCAGTAGAACCCGATCAGGAAGTAGGAGGCGAGGCCAACGCCCTCCCACCCGATGATCAGCTGGATCAGGTTGGGGGCGCCCACCAGGATCAGCATCGACCCGGCGAACAGGGAGAAAGCCGCGAAGAACCAATCGACCCGGACGTCGCCGTGCATGTAACCGACCGCGTAGATGAACACGATCAGACCGACCACGCTCACCAGGAAGTACATCATGATGGAGAGCCCGTCGACCACCCACCCGAGCTCGAAGACGAGATCGCTGCCGATTCGAGCGATCTCGAATGTCGTCTGGCCGAGGACGCCACTGGTCATGTTCATGACGAAGAGAACCGTGGCCCACACGCTGTTGACGGCCAGGGCGCCGATGGCGAGCTCAGCGCCATTGTTCTTCATCCGCTTACCGAAGGCGAGGATGAGGAGGAACGCGACCAGGGGCAGGATCAGCACGATCCCGGCGTTGTCGACCCAGAATCCCCCGGTGATGCCGGCCTCGACCGCCTGCTCGGCTTCGGTTGCCATCACCGAGATCACGACTCACCCCCGACGGAGCGGTAGCCCCGGCCGACCGGCGTCTGTTCGCCTCGAGGTGTGGCGGCGCGAGCCGAGGCCCCGACACACAGGCGAGGGGTGCTCAGGGGCGAAGTCAGCCGGCAATGCAAGCTGCTCACCACCTCATCAAGTCGAGCTCATCGACATTGGCCGATTTCCGGTTGCGGAAGATCATCAGGACGATGGCCAGGCCGATCCCCACCTCGGCGGCGGCCACCGTGATCACGAAGATGCTGAACACCTGGCCTATGGCCTCGGGGCTCCGGAGGACCGATTCGAATGCGATCAGATTGATGTTCACCGCAGCCAGCATCAGCTCCACCGAGAGCAGGATGAGGACGATGTTGCGCCGGACGAGCAGGCCATAGATCCCGAGGGAGAACATCGCCGCGGCCAGGATCAGGAACTGGTTGAGGAGCATCAGACCGCTCTCCTCTCCTCTTCCTCGACCGGGCTCAGGTCGCGCCGGGCGATGGTGACCCCGCCGATCAACGCGGCGAGGAGGACGAAGGACACCACCTCGAAGGGGATCACGAACCTACCCAGCAGGGCTAGGCCGAGCACCTCGGTCGAGGTCGGCTCGCCGACGCTCTCGACCTGGGTGGTGCCGAACGCCTGGATCGAGGCCCAGGAGAGCAGCACGAAGGTGGCGACCGAGAGAAGAGCTGGCCAGGTCTTGTGAGGGGTGTCGAGGCCGACGTCCTTCCCGGTCGGGGCTCTCGTGATCATGATCCCGAAGAGGAAGAGGACGAGCACCGCGCCGATGTAGACCAGCACCACCACCCAAGCGACGAACTCGGCGGACAGCATCAGGAACAGGACTGCGGTACCACCCAGGGCAGCAACCAGATACAGTGCGGCGTGGACGACGTTCTTGGCCGTCACGACACGCCAGGACGAGAAGAGGGTCGCCAACGCCACCACGAGGAACACCCAATTGACCGGTGAGCCAAGCCACTCACTGACGCTCATGACGACATCCTTCCGCGCGGCGGCAGCCCCGGCCGACCGGCATCTGTTCGCCCTGAGGTGTGCCTGCGCCCGCACGGCGTGGAGAGTCGGCAATCGGGAGGTTGCCGAAGGACGAAGTCGGCCGGCAATCCACGAAGCTCACTTCTCCAGCTCCGGATCGGGCGGGACCGTCTCCAACCAGTCCTGGAGCCGGTCCATGTCATGGAGCATGGCCCCCATCTTCACTTCCGAGTATTCGTACTCAGGGGACCAGAAGAGGGCGTCGAACGGGCACACCTCGACACAGATGCCGCAGTACATGCAGAGGGCGTAGTCGATGTCGAATCGATCGAGGGTGTTGCGGACCTTGACCCTCCCGCCCGGCTTGTCCGGCGGCTTCTCCTCTTTGTGCCCTTCGATGTAGATGCACCAGTCGGGGCAGTTCCGGGCGCACAACATGCATACGGTGCAGGCCTCTTGGTCGAGGGCGATGACCCCACGCGCCCTCGGGACCGGGGTCTCCTTGACCAGGGGGTAGTTGACCGTGGCCAGGTACTTCCCGGGGCGGAAGATGGTGCGCACCATGGTGTAGATGGTCACCCACAGGCCCTTGGCCATCCCCATCCCGGGGAGAACCCGTCGGTTGGTGGTCCGATTGGAAGTCGCCGTCACAGGTACACCTTGAACGCTCCGGTGATGATGATGTTGGCCAGGGCAAGGGGGATCAGCCATTTCCAGGCCAGGCTCTGCAGTTGATCTTCCCGGAAGCGGGGGAAGGTCCAGCGGAACCAGATCATGGCGAAGACCAGCAGGAAGGTCTTGGCCAGGACGATCACCGGCCCGGCATAGGCCAGGACGTCTTCGGGTATGCCGGGTAGCCAATAGCCGCCGAGGAAGAGGGTCACCGCGATCGCGGAGAGGGTGAACATGTTGGCGAACTCGGCGAGGAAGAAGAAGAGGAAGCGGAAGCCCGAGTACTCGGTGAGATAGCCCATCACCAACTCCGACTCGGCGATGGGCATGTCGAAGGGAATGCGGCTCAATTCGGCTAGGGCGGCGACCATGAAGATCCCGAAACCCACGAACTGGATGATCAGGTACGGGTAGCCCGCCTCGATCTGGGCCTCCACGATGCCGCTCATGCTCATCGTCCCGGCCAGCATCACCGATCCGATCACGGCGAGGACCAGGGGCAACTCGTAGGCGATGAGCTGACCGGCAGCCCGCAGACCACCCATCAGGGAGTACTTGTTACCCGATGACCAGCCCGCCATGAGGATGCCCACGGTGCTGAGGGAGGAGATGGCCAGTGCATAGAAGACACCGACCGAGAGATCCCTGAAGATGATCCCGGGGCCGAATGGGATCACGACCAAGAGAGCAACGGTGCTGATGAGCACCAGGACCGGGGCGATCTTGAAGACCGGGCGGTCAGCCTCCTCGGGGATCAGGTCCTCCTTCTGGAAGAACTTGACCCCATCGGCGATGAGTTGGGCCCAGCCCCAACGCCCGCCGGCGAAGTAGGGCCCCACCCGGGCCTGCATCTTGGCCGAGAGCTTCATCTCGGCGTACCCGATCACCATCCCGACCAGAGGGATCATCAGGGCGACAAGGAGCAGCTTCCCGGCCAGGGACACCCAGAAGTTGGCGAAGAGGTCGGAGAGAAAGGCGCTCACCGGCAGACCTCATCTTGGAGCGGGAGCCCCGGCCGACGGGCGTCTGTTCGACCCGAAGGGTGCGGAGGCCCCCCGGGCAGCCCGGTGCCCGCCTGAGAGTCGCCGAGACTCGAAGTCGGCCGGAATGTCATCGATCCACGTCTCCGAGCACGAAGTCCAGGCTGCCCAGGATCGCGATGATGTCGGGAACCAGGACCCCCTCCAGGATCCAGGGGAGGATGGAGATGTTGGAGAAGCTGGCCGAGCGAATCTTGAGCCGGTAGGGGCCCTGATTGCCGTTGGACACCAGGTAGTAGCCCATCTCTCCCTTCGGGTTCTCGGCGCGTACGTATGTCTCACCCTGGGGGACCTTGATGATCTTGGGCACCTTGGCCTGGAGCGGGCCGGAGGGGATCCCGTCGATGGCTTGCTGGACGATCCGGACCGACTGGCGGATCTCGAGCAGACGGACATGCCAACGATCCCAACAGTCTCCGTTCTCTCCGGTGGGGATCTCGAAGTCGAACAGGTGATAGGGCAGATAGTCCTCCACCTTGCGAAGGTCGAAGGCGACCCCCGATGCACGCAGGTTGGGCCCCGAGACCCCGTATGCGGCGGCCACATCGGCGGGCAGCACCCCTATCCCCTTGGTCCGGGCGAGAATGATCTCGTTGTCGGCCACCAGCAGCTCTAGCTCCTCGACGGCCTCGAGTACTCGATCCATCGCTTCCCGCGTCGCGGCGAGGAACCCTGCGGGCAGATCCTGGATCACCTTGCGTGTGCTCGAGCCCGAGCCGTAAGCCGGTTTGACCCCGCCGATCCGGTTGAAGTTGGGGTGGAACCGGCCACCGGTCACCCCCTCGAGGAGGTCGAGCACCCGTTCCCTCTCCCGCAATGCGAAGAAGAGTGGCGTGGCCGCTCCCAGCTCCAGTGGGTAGGAGGCCATGAAGATCAGATGTGAGGAGATGCGGGCCATCTCAGTGAGGATCAGCCTGATGTATTGGGCCCGCTCCGGCACCTCCAGCCCCAACAGCTTCTCCGCCGCCACCACGAATGGGATCTCGTTGGCGTATCCGGCCACCCAGTCGATCCGGTTGATCAGGGTCGTGATCTGGGGATAGGTACGCACCTCGGACAGCTTCTCGTAGCCGCGGTGCATGTAGCCGATGACGGGCTGGACGTCGAAGGCCCGCTCGCCGTCGACCCTGGCCACAAGCCGCAGCACTCCATGGGTGGAAGGGTGCTGTGGGCCGATGTTGAGGGTCATCTCCTCGGTCTGGAGCTCCACCGAGACCGACGATTCGGAGAGGTGGCGGACCAGGTCCTGATCGACTACCACTCAGGCCTCCGGGTTCTCTTCCGACGGCCCGTCGGCGGACTCTTCTTCATCGCCGCCACCTGGCATCGCCTCGACGTCCACAGTGCCCGGCCAGGGCTTCACCTCACGGGTCAGCAGCGGAAAGCTCTTGCGGAGCGGGTTCCCCACGAAGGCATCAGGGAGGTAGAGATGAGCGAGGTTGGGATGACCCTCGAAGTCGATGCCGAACATCTCATGAGCTTCCCGCTCGTGCCAGTTGGCCCCGGCGTACACCCCGACCAGGCTCGAGATCGATGGCGAGTCCTTGCCGAGCGTGGTCGAGAAGGTGACCCGTCGCCCCTCCGAGATGTCACCCACCGTCGCCAGGACCTCGATCCGATCCTCGACCGCCTCTGGATAGGGATCCCCCACCTGGACCTCGGAGGACCAGTCGGTCGCAGACAGCCAGGAGAAGAAGATCAGCCCCATTTCGTCCCGGGCAGTGGTGAGCGCGGAGACCCAGTCTCCCGAGTCGACCTCGACCTTCACGGTGTCGAAGACGACGGCGCCCTCACCTCCCACGGTGGCGGCCACGTGGTCGGCGAACTCCTGGAGAGGATGGGGCTCGGGCGTCGCAGCCTCGACAGCGGCGTCGGCGTCCGCCTCAGCGGCCTCCGTCTCTCCATTCGCGGTCTCAGACGGGCTCGAGGTCACGCCGGCTCCATTTCTCCCGAATGTCCTCGCCCTGGATCTTCTTCTGAAGCAGGACTATCCCGTCCATCAAGGCCTCGGGCCTGGGCGGGCAACCGGGCACGTAGACGTCCACCGGGATCACCTGATCGACGCCCTTGGTCACCGAGTATGAGTCCCAATAGGGCCCGCCGCAGTTGGCGCAAGAGCCCATCGAGATCACGTACTTGGGGTCGGGCATCTGGTCGTAGAGGCGCCGGATGGCGGGAGCCATCTTGTCGGTCACCGTCCCGGCCACCACCATGAGGTCGGCCTGCCGCGGGGAGGCAGGGAGAGGGATGATCCCGAATCGCATGAAGTCGAAACGAGGGCCGGAGGCGGCCATCAGCTCGATGGCACAGCAAGCGAGCCCGAACTGGAACAACCACAGTGAGTACTTCCGGGACCAGTTCAGGAGCCAGCTCACCGGCTTGGGGGCCCCGAACTTCTGGACTACTCCCATCGCAGGACTCCCTTGCGGATGGCGTAGACCAATCCGAGGATCAGGATGCCGATGAAGATGGACATCTCGACCAGCCCGAAGGTGCCGAGTTCATCCAGCACTATGGCCCAAGGGAAGATGAACACCGCCTCGACGTCGAAGATGACGAATAAGAGGCCGAACACGTAATAGCGCACGTAGCTCTGGCTCCAGCCCGACCCGACCGGGTCGACCCCACACTCGTACGTGAGCATCTTGGTGGTGGTGGGATTGGTGGGGCGGAGGACCGCGGCTATCCCCAGCATGACCATCACCAGGATGGCCCCCAACACGGCGAATGCGCCGACTGTCAGATAGCTCTCAAAATACGGGCTCATGCCTGTGAGGGTCGAAAGGACACCACCGCGGGCGAGTATACGCACGGGTGGTTTCAGGTCGAAGTTGGGAAACGTCAACTGCCATCGGCAAAAACTACCTGCGCCAGTCCTAGCCTTGATCGATGGCGGACGCTCCCTCATACCACTCCCGCGGGCTGGTCAACCTCATGGCAGAGCTCGAGACGAGACTCATCGGGACCTCTCCATCCCCCCCTCTCGACCCGGGGATCGCAATCTCGATACCTGAGGGCCGGTCCTACGTGCTGGTCCTGTTCGACGGCTTGGGGGTGGCCCAACTGGGTCATGACGCGGCCGGACCGCTCCGTCGATCGCACGTGGCGACCCTGCATGCCCCCTTCCCGTCGACGACGAGCGTCGCCCTGGCCACCATCGCCACCGGCCTTCCCGCCTCCCGCCACGGTCTGATGGCTCATCTCGTCTGGCTGGAGGAGACGGGACGCGTGGTCAACACCCTGAAGTGGGTGGACCTGTCCGGTCATGGGGTGAGCTACGACTACTCGGCGGTACTTCCCCGCCCCAACCTATGGGAGAGGTTGCGCAACGCCGGAGTCGAGCCGGTGACGGTGCAGCCGTCCGCGTTCGAGGGGAGTCCCCTGTCACGTCTTGCCTATCGGGGCGCCCGCTTCGAAGCGACCTGGGACGATCACGATCTGGTGGAGGCGACAGTCGCCCTGGCCGCCGAGCCGAACCGATTCATCTTCACCTACTTCTGGCCGGTGGACTTTGCAGGCCACGTCCACGGCCTCGAGTCCTCTCAGTTCGCGGATTCGATGGGTCTCGCATCCCGCATATGGGAGGGGGTCGTTTCTGCCGCCCCGGCCCACGTGACCGTGCTCGGAACGGCCGACCACGGTCTGATCGATTACGCCGAGACCGACAAGGTGGTGATCCGGCAGAAGGAGTTTCGCGGCCTTCGGTTCGCAGGTGATCCCCGCGGGGTGCAGGTCTGGGGGGACCGGGCATTGCTCCAGGATCTCGCGCGAGCCACAGGGTCCGAGCTGGTGGACCCGACGGGGCTGCTCGGCCCCGACCCCAGCCCTGAGGTCCGACGGCGCGCCGGTGACGGCCTTCTCCTCGCGCCTCCGGGCAAGGTGCTCCTTCCCCCAGGCTTCGACAAGCGCTTGCACTGCTATCACGGTGGTCTCGAGCCCGCCGAGATCGAGATACCACTTCTGGTCGGCTGAGCAACCCGCTGGTTTGCACGCTCCCGACCCGGGGTAGGTGGTGGCGGCCTGAAGGCACAGACGAGACAAACTGCAGAAGGGATCCACTGGCGTGCATGAGCTGACCGGGACAGTCGTCGCCATCATCGACAGCCAGACGGACGCCAAGGCCGCGTTGGACAGTCTTGCCGGCGGCCAATTCGATGCGGAGCTGCTTCATGGGGAGGAGGGGCGAGCCCATCTCTCCCAGGACGATGCAGAGGGCCTATCGTCGGTCGTGAAGAAGCTGGCCGTCGCCTTCGGCGACGAGATTCGGATCCTGGACCGCCTTGATCGGGCCCTGGAGGACGGGCGCTCTGTGATCTCGGTCGATGTCGACGAAGATCACGCCGCCGCCGTCGCAGACATCCTCGAAGAGCATGGCGGGCACGACATGTGGCGGCTCGGCGAGTGGAGCTTCAATCGCATCGGAAGTGAAGGCTCAGGAGAAGGCTGAATCCGGGCATGGCCACAGACCAGCACACGATCGCGGTATTCGCTCCCCATCTCACTCTCACCGTGACCATCGAGAAGACAACCGACGAGGCCCCAGACGACATCCACATCCATCCCGGGGGCCAGGGCTTCTGGGTGGCGCGGATGTTGCGGCATCTCAAGGAGCGCCCCTTGCTCTGCGGCCCTGTCGGCGGGGAGTCCGGTGGCGTCCTCAGGAACCTCATCGAGCAATGGGGGATCGATCTACGCCCGGTCGAAGTTCAGGAGAGCTCCCCGGCCGTCATCCAGGACCGGCGGTCTGGGGACCGGAGCCCGATAGCCGAGGCGCTGGCCCGAACGCTGGCCCGTCATGAACTGGATGACGCGTACGGTTCGATCCTCGACCTCGCCCTCGCCTCGCCGGTCGTGGTGATCACTGGCCAGCCGACCGAGATCGTCCCGATCGACACCTATCGGCGCCTGGGTCACGATCTGTCCTCCTCGGATGTGCGCGTCGTCGGCGATCTCCACGGCAAGGAGCTCGATGCATACGTGGAGGGTGGCCGGCTGGACCTGCTCAAGGTGAGCGATGAAGACCTCAAAGAGGATGGGCGACTCATCGGAGACGACGAGGAGAGTGCCCTGGCCGAGTTGCACCGACTCCGCGCCGCCGGGGCGGACAGCGTCGTTATCTCCCGAGGTGCCCAGCCCGCTCTGGCCAGCATGGAAGGCGTCACCTACCGCGTCACCGGCCCAGAGCTCGAGGCGGTCGACTATCGAGGCGCCGGCGATTCGATGACGGCGGGCCTGTCCGCGGCTCTCCGTCGCGGCCTCGGCCCGGAGGACTCGCTCAAGCTCGCCGCGGGGGCGGGCGCGGCCAATGTGACCCGGCACGGGCTCGGCAGCGCCTCGGACGACCTCATCCCCCGTCTCGCCGAGAGGGTGGCGGTCGAGGTCCTGGTCCCGGCGCAGCGATGACCGACCTCCCACGCGTGGTCGTCACCAACGACGACGGGATCGACTCCCCCGGGCTCAGCAAGCTCGCGAACAGGCTGGCCGAGGACTTCGACGTGGTGGTCGCCGCGCCTGCAACCGACATGTCGGGAAGTGGCACCGGGATCGGCGGCTTCGACCCGGTGAAAGGAGTCGACCTGACCAAGGCCGAGATGGAGGGAGGATTCCCCGCCTACACCATCGCAGGACCACCGGGGCTGGCGGTGATGGCAGCTGCGCTGGGAGCATTCGGGCGGTTCCCCGACCTCGTCGTCTCGGGTGTCAACGCAGGCATGAACACAGGCCATTCGATCATTCACTCCGGCACTGTCGGTGCCGCGCTGACCGCGCGGACCTTCCGCAGCCGGGGGATAGCGGTGAGCGTGGCGCAATCCGACCCGTGGCAGTGGGACACCGCGGTGGAGGTCGGGCATTCGGCGGCCCGTTGGATCCTGGGCCGCAGTCGTGGGCCGTACGTGCTCAACATCAACGTACCTGGTGTGCCCGCCGGCGAGATCAACGGCATCCACTGGGCAGACCTCGACGACTTCGGCTATTTCCGGGTGGCGAACGCCGATGTCGTCGACCGGAAGCTTCAGTTCGTGGTCGGATCGTCTTCGGCCGGCACCGACCCGGCCAGCGACACGGCCCTGATCGCCAAGAACTTCGTCACGATGACTCCCTTGTCGACTATCGAGCCAGCCGGATTCCCCGATCTCGACGCTGCCGGCGTCTGGAGCCCGGATCGGGATGGGGAGGGCAAGTTTTGAGGCTCGTGCGGCCGGGTATGGCTTGGCGACATCGACTCAGGAGCCCCGATGCAATGTGCGCATGATGTATGCACCTGTGTGGTGACCGAAACCGGCGAGTTCTGCAGCGAGGCATGCGAGCTGGGGACCATGACAGGTGGCTTCTGCGGCTGTGACCATGCGGCGTGCCGTGCCAGCCGGCTCAACGCCCCTGCCATCGACCAGTCGTGAATCGTCTCAACCTGATCGGTGGGATGCTGATCGGCGCCAGTGTCGTCTACTTCTTCGACCGTTCCCAAGGGCGACGGCGGCGAAGCCGACTGGCCCATGGGATGAGATCGCTGGCCGACACGGTGTCGGGATCGGTGCGCTCGGACCGCCTCGCCAGGAAGACGCAGGCCAAATCCAGGTCCTGGGAGGTGCCGATGGCTACCGTGAACATCGACATCGATCAGGGGACGGTCACGTTGCGCGGTGCGTTTCCCCCGAGCGATGTGCCCCGCACCGGGGGCCGGCTACATCGTGGCACCCGGGGCAGGGGCCATGCGGAGGCCCGACCGGGTTTCGACGGTTCGGCTCAGGGGTAGACAACCCACACCCACGAGAACCGATATGTCCTCCGACCTGTCCATCCCGCCGGCCGCGTCCACCGAGCCCGCTGAGGAGCTGAGCACGCTCAGCGCGGCCTACACCGACCCCGACACGGCAGGGGAGGTAGTCGAACATCTGGAGAGGGCGGGACTCAGGCCGAGGGTGATAGCCCCGATCGGGCCCTGGACGCTCTCCGCCCTGCCCGACCCCGGTGGCAAGCTCTTCGAGCAACCTTTCGTCACCTCCGGCGCCGGCGCCCTCGGCCTGGGGCTGGTCACCGCCCTGGCGTCGGTGATCTGGATCGATGGGCGACACTGGCTCATATACGGTGCCCTCGGCGCGGTGGTGGGTGCCCTGACCGGCTGGATAGGCAGCGCGATGGCAGCCACGGCCCATCCCGCCCGCCAGGAGGACCTGCTCGCCCATCCCCGAGCCGGGCTCACCGTCGAGGTCGAGACCGACGAGTCGCTCGATGCCAAGGTAGCGGAGACCGTCATGGGGAAGCACGGTCCAATCGTGTTCACAGCGACGACCCGACCCGGCCCCGGTATGCGCTCGGAGCGGGTGATGTGGGAGCATGAGGACGGACTGTCGCCACTGGAGGCGATTTCACTGTGGGTCGATGGCCGGGAACGCCAGACGGCCGCCGCGCCCCGGGGACGGCATATAGCGGGCAATCGGGCCCGTTTCTGAGCCCGGCCTGACTCACGCAGTGGGCGCGGCATTTTGCACTATCGCTGTAGTGTTAATTAGATTCACCCTGCTTTGTTAGGTAGCTAACAATCAGGAGGTTGGCGTTGAGAAGGGTCGTCCCGGGAGCTCTGCTCCTCGCAGCTGCCTTCGCCGCCTGCGGCGGCGAGGGGGGGTCTGACGAGGGACCCCTGGTGGTTTACTCAGGCCGTTCCGAGGAACTGGTGGCCCCACTGATCGAAGACTTCGAGAGCAGCAGCGGGGCCGAGGTGGAAGTCCGATATGGAGACTCGGGAGAGCTGGCCGCCACCTTGCTGGCCGAGGGCGAGGAGACCGAGGCCGACCTCTTCTTCGCGCAGGACCCGGCGTCTCTCGGAGCGGTGACAGATCTGATGGCGGAGCTACCGGAGGCGACCTTGGGCCTGGTGGACGCCAAGTACCGGGATCGAGGCGGACGCTGGGTGGGCACCTCGGGCCGGGTGCGCGTAGTAGTGCACAACACCGGATCGGACGTGCCTCTCCCCCAGACCATCGATGACACCATCCTCCCGGAGTGGGCAGGTCAGCTGGGAGTCGCCCCTACCAACGGCTCATTCCTCGCGTTCGTGTCGGCCATGATCCTCGAGCGTGGTGAGGACGGGGCCCGTGAGTGGCTGGAGGCGTTGGCCACCAACGACCCCGTGGAATTCGACGGGAACGCACCAATCGTGGAGGCGATCGACAACGGCGAGCTGGCCGGCGGCTTGGTCAACCACTACTACCTCCTGCGTCTCCGCGCGGAGGGCGCAGGTCAGAATGCGGAGAACTGGTTCATCCCAGCGGGTGACGTGGGCTCGCTGGTGATGCCGGCCGGGGTCGCCATCACCACTGACACGGCGAATCCAGACGGCGCGCAGCAGTTCGTGGACTTCCTCCTCGCCGAAGAGGCCCAGTCGTTCTTCGGCACCGAGACGTTCGAATATCCCCTCCTGGAGGGTGTGGCTGCGCCAGAGGGTGTTCCCGCCCTGTCCGAGATCAACTCACCGGACATCGACCTCAGCGAACTGGCCGGCGTCCTCGACCTGGCCACCCGTCTCGTCGCAGAGGCCGGTCTGGTTTGATGTGACTTCCGGGCCGATCACCGCACCGCATCGGGCCGCGGCGGTGCGGCGTCCCGGTTACAGAGGATGGTGGGCGGCAGCCGGCGTCGCCCTCCTCCCCACCGTCATTCCCCCCGTCAGCCTGCTCTTCCAGGTCGTTGGGAGCGGCTCCGCCCTCGTCATACCGGCGGGACGCCTCATGGCCCTGCTCGTCAACACGACTCTGCTGACGATCGCTGTGACGATCACGTCGGTGGCCATCGGGCTGGGGACGGCGTGGATCACCACGAGGGTCAGGCTCCCGCTCCGGAGGGGGTGGATGACCCTGGCCGCCCTGCCCCTGGTGGTGCCATCGTACGTGGCTGCCCTGACTGTCATCGCGGCCACAGGGCCCGGCGGTCTTCTCCCCGGGATCCCGACTCCCTATGGCTTCCCGGGGTCATGGCTGGTCCTCTCGTTTTTCACCGCCCCACTGGCCCATCTCAGCCTCATCCCCGCGCTGCGCGGGATCGACCCGGCCACCGAGGAGGCGGCGACCGGTCTGGGGGCGGGGCGATGGAAGGTCTTTGGCTCGGTGACGCTGCCCCAGCTGAGACCCACGCTCGTAGCCTCCGGTCTGCTGGTCGGCCTGTACACGATCTCGGACTTCGGCGCAGTCTCCTTGCTCCGCTACGACACGTTCACCCGGGCCATCTACACCCTCTACCGAGGACAGATCGATCGGCGGCCGTCGGCCACCCTTTCGTTGATCCTGATGCTCCTGGCGGTCCTCATCCTTCTCGTCGAGCGACGGTACCGGTCCCGCGCTGCGTTGCATGGGCGTCGGCCGCGCCGGGCCCGAGCCCTTCTCAGGCTCACCCGACCGGGCCGCATCGCTGCTGTCTCGACCCTGGGCCTCTATGCCCTCGCCTCCCTTGGACTGCCCTTGATGGTCATGGGCGTCACCCTTGCCCGGGGTCTCGACGCCGGACAAGGCATCGGATCACCGGGTCTGGAGGCCGCCAGGTCTCTGGGTGTGGCCCTCGTCGCCTCGGTGGTCACCGTGGTCCTCGCCTTTCCGGTCGCGATGGTCATCACGAGACGACCGGGCCGTCTGTCGGGATGGGTGGAGTCGGCCATGTGGGGCGCTTACTCCCTGCCCCACATCACCGTAGGGGTGGCCGCTGTCGGGTTCGCCCTCGCCTGGGCCCGGCCGCTCTATCAGACCCTGGTCTATCTCGTGATCATCTACGCGGCGATCTTCCTCCCCCAAGTGGTGGGCGCCGCCCAGGACTCGCTGTCCCGGGCCAGCCCGGACCTGGAGTACGCGTCACGCGGCCTGGGAAGGGGGGCGCTGGCGACGTTGGCCCGCGTCACCATTCCTTTGGCCGTACCCGGCATCGTGGCTGGCGGCGCTCTCGCCTTTCTCAGTGTCATGAAAGAGCTCCCGGCGACCCTCCTCCTCCGCCCCAATGGCTTCGAGACCCTGGCGATAAGGATCTGGAGCTCCACTGCGGAGGGCTTCCTCACCCGCGCCTCGGCCGCCGGGTTGGTTCTCCTCGCTGTCTCGATCGTGCCACTCTTCCTGGTGATGTCCCGTGAGCTCCGCGACTGATCGACTCGCCATCCGCGCCCGCGACCTGACCAGGTCGTTCGGTGATGCCGTGGCGCTCGACCATTTCAGCCTTGACGTCTGGGAAGGCGGCGTCGTGACACTGCTCGGGCCTTCAGGCTGTGGCAAGACCACCGCGCTGCGGGTGATAGCCGGCTTCGAGGACGCCGGCGGCACCGTCGAGATCCACGGGAGGACCGTCCTCGGTGCAGACGTGTTCGTGCCACCGGAGAAGCGACGGGTGGGCATGGTCTTCCAGGACTACGCCCTCTTCCCCCATATGACCGTGGAGAGGAATGTGGCTTACGGGCTAGCTCGCGGCGATCGCGGCTCTCGGGTGGGCGAGGTGCTGGAACTCGTTGGTCTCAACGGGCTCGAGGACCGCATGCCCAACGAGCTGTCTGGTGGACAGCAGCAGCGGGTGGCCCTGGCCCGGGCACTCGCACCAAAGCCGGAGGTCATCCTCCTCGACGAGCCATTCAGCAACCTCGACGCCAGCCTCAGGGACCGGGTGCGGCGGGAGCTGCGGGCGATCCTCACCGAGGCCCGCACCACGGCAGTCTTCGTGACGCACGACCAGGAGGAGGCCCTGGCCACGTCCGACATCGTGGCGGTGATGCGGGAAGGCCGGGTGCTCCAGGCAGACACCCCCGGGCATCTCTATTCCAACCCCACCGATCCGTGGATTGCAGGCTTCCTCGGCGACGCCGACGTGTTCGAGTCCCACGAGCGGGACGGCCGGGTGGAAACCCCGGTGGGGTCCTTCGAGACCGATCTCCACGGCAAGCTGTCGGTGATCGTCCGCCCCGAGAACGTCCAGATCTCCCTGGGTGAGACCCCGAATGCGGTTGTCGCCGGATCGGAGTTCTTCGGGCACGACCAATTGGTCACCCTCGCCCTGCACGGTGGCACGCGGGTGCGAGCCCGCATCGGCCCCCGCCCTGTCTATCGCGCCGGGCAGGCCGTCCGGGTACGGGCCACCGACGCCCGCATCTTTGCCAGGGGTTGAATCCACCATCCTGGGTCGGCGTCAGACGGGCTGCCGCCGTGGTGATTGACATCAGCCTTGTCCCTCAGCCCCCGATATAGCTCATCTCCACCCGGGACCCGATCGAGACGGTCTGGGCGGACCTGATCTCTGAGTACCGATCTTCCCGGGTCGACCACACCCGATCGATGATGGCAGCGACATCGTCCCCGGCCCGGATCGCGTCGCGGAGGTTGGTGCCTGACGAGGCGAAGAGGCACGTGTAGAGGACACCTTCGGCCGACAGACGTGCT
>JAICRU010000004.1 GCA_025937235.1 Acidimicrobiia bacterium | reverse complement strand
GGATGACCTTCGATCCGTTTGGGTCCATACACACACTCGAAACCCCGCTGGGAAGCCGCGAGATCGCCCGACTCGACGCGATCGAAGGTGCAGACGGTCTTCCCTACTCGATCAAGGTGTTGCTCGAGTCCGCGCTGCGCAACCTCGACGGCAAGGCCGTCACTGCGGACGACATCGAGGCCATCGCCGCTTATGACGCGACCCGGGTGGGGGGGAGGGATACGTCACAGTTGGGCGGGCGGGAGATCCCGTTCGTGCCCGGCAGGGTCGTGCTCCAGGACTTCACCGGTGTCCCGACAGTCGTCGATCTGGCCGCCATGCGATCTGCGATCGTGGCGATGACGGGCGACGAGGGATCCGCCCAGAAGGTGAACCCACTTATCCCGGTGGATCTGGTGGTGGACCATTCGGTCCAGGTCGATGCCTTTGCCCGTCCCGACGCCCTGGTCATCAACTCACGCAAGGAGTTCGAGCGAAACCAGGAGCGGTACGAGTTCCTCAAGTGGGGACAGTCCGCCTTTGCCAATTTCCGCGTCGTCCCCCCGGCTACCGGCATCGTCCACCAGGTGAACCTGGAGTACCTGGCCAAAGTGGTCTGGGACGACGGGCGTTGGCTCTACCCCGACAGCCTGGTCGGAACCGACAGCCACACGACGATGATCAACGGTCTCGGTGTGCTGGGCTGGGGGGTCGGCGGGATCGAGGCCGAGGCAGCCATGGTGGGCCAGCCCATCTACATGCTCCTCCCGGAAGTGGTCGGGTTCCGGCTGACCGGCCGTCTCAGCGAGGGTGCAACCGCGACCGACCTGGTGCTCCGCGTCACCGAGATGCTCCGCGAGCACGGCGTGGTGGACAAGTTCGTCGAGTTCCACGGGCCCGGCCTGACCGACATGCCGGTCGCCAACCGGGCCACCATCGCCAACATGGCACCGGAGTACGGCGCCACCGTCGGCTACTTCCCGATCGACGAGCAGACACTGTCCTATCTCCGCCTCACCGGTCGTGACGGGAAGCTGATCGACACCGTCGAGCAGTACTGCAAGGCCCAGGGCCTGTGGAGGGACGATGCCAGAGAGATCACATATTCGTCCTCGCTGGAACTGGACATGTCGACTGTGGAGCCTTCGCTGGCCGGCCCCCGTCGTCCCCAGGACCGCATCGCCCTCTCGGCGATGGCGACTCAGTGGCGCTCCGACCTGACCAATCTGTTTGGCAAGAACGGAGGATCGTCCGCATCCACCGTGGTGAGTTGGGAGGACGAAGGTGGGAGGCCGGTGGAGGCCGGCACCCTGAAGGCAAAGACCGGAGTCGAGGTCGAGGTGGACGGGGAGCGGTTCCTGCTGACCGATGGCGACGTGGTCATCGCCGCCATCACTTCCTGCACCAATACCTCCAACCCCGACGTCATGATCGGGGCGGGGCTGGTCGCTCGTCGGGCCCGCGAGCTGGGGCTGGAGCGCAAGCCGTGGGTGAAGTCCTCGCTGGCGCCCGGATCGAAGGTGGTCACCGAATACCTCACCGCATCCGGCCTGCTCGAGGATCTCGAGTCCCTCGGCTTTCACATCGTCGGATATGGCTGCACCACGTGCATCGGCAACTCGGGGCCACTCCCCGAACCGATCTCCAAGGCGGTCAACGAACGTGGGCTGGTGGCCGTGTCGGTGCTCTCCGGCAACCGCAACTTCGAGGGCCGGATCTCACCGGACGCCAGGGCCAACTACCTGGCCTCGCCTCCCCTGGTGGTCGCCTACGCCCTGGCCGGGACCGTCGACTGGGACCCGATAAACGAGCCGATCGGGACGGGCCGTGATGGCGACGATGTCTTCTTGCGAGACATCTGGCCGGAACAGAAAGAGGTGGCCCGTCTGGTCGAGTCCCACGTCAACCAGGCACAGTTCATATCGAGATACTCCGAGGTCTTCACCGGGTCCGACGAGTGGCGCGCCATCACCACGCCCGAATCCGACCTCTACCACTGGGATCAGGCCTCGACCTACATCCAGGAGCCGCCCTTCTTCGCCGGGCTGGGATCGGCGGTGGCGCCCATCGCCCCGGTGGTCGGGGCCCGGGTACTGGCCAAACTGGGCGACTCGGTCACCACCGACCACATCAGCCCCGCCGGCACCATCGCCCCGGTCAGCCCGGCCGGGCAATACCTGATCGCAGAAGGCATCCAGCCGGCGATGTTCAACTCCTACGGGTCGCGTCGGGGCAACGACCGTGTGATGACCCGAGGCACGTTCGCCAACATCCGGGTGCGGAACGAGCTCGCGCCGGGCACCGAGGGGGGATGGACCACCGACTTCCTCGACGGCGGGGTGAAGTCGGTCTACGACGCCGCCATGCACTACCAGGAGGCCGGTGTACCGCTGGTGGTACTCGCCGGGAGCGATTACGGGATGGGGTCGTCACGGGACTGGGCGGCAAAGGGCACCTTCCTGCTCGGAGTCCGTGCTGTGATCGCCAAGTCCTTCGAGCGGATCCATCGATCGAACCTGGTGATGATGGGAGTGCTCCCACTCACCTTCGTCGCGGGTCAGGACGCCGTGACGCTGGGTCTGGACGGGACCGAGACATTCGATATCGCCGTTGATGACAACCTGCAGCCCCGGCAGCGGGTGTCGGTCACCGTCACCAGAGGCGACGGGTCGACCAGGATGTTCGAGGCCATCGCCAGAGTCGACACCCCGATCGAGATCGAGTACCTGCGAAACGGTGGCATTCTCCACTACGTGTTGAGGAGGATGGCAGCTGCCTGAGGACCCGGCCGGGCCGCTGCCCAAGCGGGGATTCCTGCTCACCGGGGTGTTCGCCGGGGTCCTGGTCATCGGGCTGGCCATCGCCTGGGCGATCGATGGCACCGAGGACGGCGACGTGGCCGAAGTCGGCGAGCCGGCCCCCGACTTCACGGTCGACCTCCTCGACGAGGGCACCTTTCGGCTATCCGAGCATCTCGCAAACGATGGCCGGCCGTTGATCCTCAACCTGTGGGCCTCGTGGTGCGTGCCTTGTCGGGAGGAGATGCCCGACTTATCGGCCTTCGCCGAGGCCAACCCGGGGATTGCCGTACTCGGGGTAGCCGTCGAGGATTCCCTCGCCGACGCCACTGCATTCGGGGAGGAGATAGGCCCGGTCTACCCGCTCGCCTTCGCTACCCCCGCCTTCGACGAGGCCTACCCCAACTTCGGCCTGCCGGTCACCTACTTCCTCGATGAGGCAGGAGTCGTGACCAGGGTGTACAACGGCATCCTCACCACCGAGATGCTCGAGGAAATCACCTAGGCGACGGGCAGTGGCCCGTCGCCAATGGTGGCGACGTACTCGGCATTGGGCCCGGACACCAGCTCGGCGGTGATGATCAGACGCTCCCTCGCCGAGTACTTCGGGTTGCATGTGGTCAGGGTCAGCCAGCCCCCATCCCTGTGATCGGTGACCCACACGTCGGAAGGGGCCACGATGAATGAGTCGCGCACCTCGTAGACATGTGTCCCGATGCCGGTGTCGACTTCGACCAGGTCACCGGGCACGAGCAGGTCGAAATCGTGGAATGGGCGCCCATGGGTGGTCCTGTGCCCCGAGATGACCGAGTTCCCCGGCTGGCCGGGCAACGGGGTGCCCGGCATGTGGCCCGGGCCCTTTGCCAGAGTCTCGGTGGCCACACCCTCGAACACGACAGCCTCCAAGCCCACTTTCGGCACCCGCAGCATGGCGAACCCGGTGTCTTCGGCCGGGACGTCTTCCAGGACGCGCTCGACGACCACCTCGTCCTCGACCACGACCTCTTCGACCTCGGGCGGCAATTGGGCCGCCTCGTCGAATCGGGTCTCGAGATGGCTCACCGCCTCGTCCTGGACACGTGCGTTGACCAGGTCGGTGCCGAAGAGCAGCCAGCCGGCGTACCCGAACATGAAGATGCCGGTCCAAACGAGTGTCCAACCGAGGATCTGCGCGGCCCGTCTGCCCCGGTTGCCCGCCCCGGGCGGCCTGGCTAGGTCTGTCCGCCCTATCGCCACCTCGGCTCCCTCTTCTCGGAGAAGGCGGCGATGCCCTCGGCGGCGTCTTCGCTCATAGCGATAGAGGTCAAACCAGTCTGCAGCCTGTCGAGCGCAGCGTCGAAGTCTAGATCGGCCATACCGTGGTACGAGTCGCGCCCGATCATCAGGGTGGCCGCGCTCCTCGACTGGAGCGCCGTCACCGTCTCGTCGACGGCCCGGTCTAGCTCGGCCCTCGAAACCACTCGGGAGACCGCCCCGAGGCGTTGTGCCTCGACCGGGTCGATCACCCGCCCGGTGAGCATCAGCTCGAGTGCCGCCTTCCTCGGCATGACCCTGACCAGTAGGGCCGAGATCATCATCGGCCACAGCCCGACCGCGATCTCGGTGGTGCCGAGCTTGGCGTCGTCGACGCATATGGTGACGTCGCAGGCGACGGCGAGGCCGAACCCACCGGCGAGGGCATGGCCGTTCACCCGCGCCACGGTGGGCTTGCCGCCACGAAGCATCAGACGGAAGAGATCCGCAAAGACCCCTCTCGCCCGGTGGAGGCCCACCGGGTCGTCGACGAACGAGCCGGACAGGTCGCCGCCCGCGGAGAACACGTCCCCTGCCCCCGTGTACACCAGGACACGCACCGTTCGATCATCGAGGCCCATCCTGGTCGCCCCGACCAGGCCCTCCATCGTCGCCACCGATATCGGGTTGCGCCGCTCCGGTTCGGAGATGGTAATGGTGGCCCGACCCCCGTTCACTTCGTATTCGACCAAGCCTCCCCCTCGTCTCATTTGACACCAGGTATTACCGTCGAAGCACATGCTATGGCTGGCCATCATCCTGTTCATCGCCCTGGCCATGGCGGTTCTGCGCGGGGGCCGTCTCACCAACCTGGGCGACATCGAGCTTCGCTACTGGTGGCTCCTGCTCGTTGCGTTGGGGCTGCAGGGGGCGACTGCCTGGCTGCCCGACACCAGTTGGGCGGAGGGTCTCGGGCTGGCCATGGTGCTCACCTCCTATGCGTTGCTCATGGCATTGGTCCTGCTCAATCGCAGGAGCCCGGGGATGTGGCTGGCCGGGTTGGGGGTGCTCATGAACTTCACCGTGATCGCGATCAACGGAGGTATGCCCGTCCTGGCCGAGGCAGCCGAGGTGGCCAGCGGGTTCACCATCTCGGTGCCCGACCTGTCCGGCACCTACAAACACGTTCGGCTCGACTCGAGCTCGCATCTGACGGCCCTCGCCGACGTCATCCCTCTCCGGATAGGGGGGATCGGCCAGGTGATCAGCCTGGGTGACGTCTTTCTCGCCGTCGGGCTCGGGCGGTTCCTGGAGTTCGAGTTGCGACGGCCTCGCCGCTATTTCAGACGGGGCGCCCACGCCCAGCCCGGATCCGCGAGCAAGACCTAGCGGTCAGGCGCGCGCCGGGGTGAGGACGCCCCGACTCTCCAGGATCCTCCGCAATGAGGCAACTACGTCGGGGTCGAAGTCGTAGGCGGCGCCACCGTGGAGCACCTCCAACGCCTGAAGCGGAGACAATCCCTCGAGATGCACCTGCCAGTCATATGCGGCGGCGACCTTGACGATCCGGGAGACGTCCGACACCTCGGGATCCGACTGCTCGCCAGGCTTCCGATACGGCTCGTACTGGTGCCGGACATGGGTGGCGACGCGGCTCAAGTAGGGCGACTCGGCGATGATCTCCGAGCTCCACCGTGCGATGTCGTCGTTGGTGTACCCGTGAAGGACGATCTGAGGCTCGTTCAGGCTGACCCTCCCGATGTCGTGCATCAGCCCGGCGTACTCCACGTCTTCGACTTCAACCGGCCCGAGCCCGATCTCCTTGGCGATGGTCGCCGCCAGATCAGTGGTGCGGTCGGCGTGGCCGTCCACCCCCAGTCCCGACACCTCCGGGATCCGGGCCAGGGCCCGGATGGTCTGTTTATAGGTGACCTTCGTCTCCTGGAAGCGCAGGAAGGCGAGATGGGCGAACGAATAGGGCAGGGCGGCGATGGGAAGGGCCCACCAACGTATCTCGGGCCACAACTCTCCGAACAGGCCGCCGGTCAACGCGAGGCCGAGGAAGACGTTGAGATCGTGGATGAGCGAACGGGCCAGATAGCTACGGGAGAGCTCGCGCTTGCCCACGACCAGCATCGCCCTGAGGAAGACCTCGACCGCCATCCACGCCAGCAGCGCCACACCGAAGGGGACCAGGTCCGCCCATCCACCGCTCAGGTCGGTGAACGGCCCGGTCCGGAGAGCGCCGTAGACCGCGGCATATGTGACGTATCCGGCGAACTTGCGCACCAGGGTGGGCAATAGGTCGCTGTGCTTCTCGCCGCGTGAGTAGCGAAGCGCCCAGACCACGGCCAGACCCAGGCCATAGACCGCGATGCAGCCGGGGAGATCCACTACGTCGGTCGGGCCGAGGACCATGGGGACGGCAGCGGCGACGGCGAGGCCGACGGTGAAGCGATTGCCCGAGTTCGAGACGGGCACGCTCACCATCGAGGCCAGCACCAGAGCGGTTACGGCCACCAGGATCGTGACCGGGTCGACCAACGCCAGAGTCGCCGCGAAGAGACCGATGCCGGCGATGACGACGACATAAGACCAGGAAATGATCGCCAGGGCGCGTGGGCTCCAGCTAGCCACGGAGGGTCAGCTCCGGCTCCTCTGCGAGACGACGGGCCATCTCCTCGTCGTTCACATGTGGTGCGCCCCAACGACGTCCGGTCTTGTCCAAGGCCTTCTCGAAGGCGTCCACCACGTCGGGGTGGAACTGTCCGCCCGCGTTCCTCCTCAGCTCTGAGATCGCATATTGCTGTGAGAGCGCCATCCGGTAGGACCGGGCCGAGGTCATGGCGTCGAAGGCATCTGCCACCGCCACGATGCAGGCCTCCAGCTTGGGTGCATCACCGTGACTGTGCCCGCTCCCCCCGTACCCGCTTCCGTCGAAGTTGCTGTGGTGCCCCGAGGCGATCTCCACCATTGGCTGGAGGAAGTCCACCTCGGCCAGAATCTCTTCCACCAACTGGGCATGGGCCTTCATCTCGGCGTACTCGTCCTCGTCGAGCCGTCCCCGCTTCCGGATCAGCTCGGTCGGGACCGCCAGCTTGCCCAGATCGTGGATCAACGCCGACCAGCGCAGGGTCTCCAGTTGGGTGCCGTTGAAACGCATCTCCTCGCCGATCAGCTGGGCGAAGAAGGCGACACGCTCGGTGTGGCCGCGGGTGTACATGTCCTTGGCCTCGAGGGTCTTGACGAACCCCCGGATCGAGCCGATGTGTGACTCGCGGAGCTGGGCGAAGGCGTACAGCGACATGTGACCGATGGCATACACGCCGACGATGAAGACGATGATCGCCTGGCCCCCGGCGATGAGGAAGGCGGCGCCGATGAGACCACCCACCAGCCCCATCGCAACCTGTCCCCCGAACAGGATCGGCATCTGTGACCAGGGCTCGAGATTGTCCCGTCCAAAGACGACCTTGACGGCATGACGGACCAGGACCGTCTGCACCGTGGTGTAGGCCAGGGCGGCCAGCGCCGACACCCACAGGACGTGTATGAGGGATCCGGCCGTGATCCGGGCGCCGTCGAGGTTCAGATCTAGGATCCACCCCGACACCGCGCAGGCGGTGACGATCTGCCCAAAGTTCGCCACCGGCTGGAACCAGCGTTTCTCCTTGAAATCGAGCGGCGTGAACAGGGCCAGGGCACCCATCAGGGCAAGCCCGAACATGGCGTCGGAGTTGGGGCTCATCGCCATGATGACCCCGGCGCTCATCGCGACCATCACCGATGAGGACTGCAGCATCCGGTCGTTGACCTCGACGGCGAAGAACTCGAGAAGTACGAAGAGGACTGCGAAGGGGAACCAGTAGAGCCAGTTGGGCATGTCGGACACGACGAAGGAACCGATCAGGGCGAGCACGCCCATCAGCGAGTAAGGCACAGCGATGCGCAGCCTGCGCTGCACGGTGGGCCGGAGCCGTCCGAACCATCCCCGCAACGGTCTTGTCCTACCTAGCCTCATGAGCCCCTTCAACTGACATGTTCGTGACCGTCTTTGGTGAGCCGGCGCCGTCCATCAGCCGATCCGGGTGCCGGCGAGCACTGACTCCAGGCTCGCGACACAGTGGAGATTACGGGCCAGATATGCCTTCATCATGGGCGCTCACCTGTTTGGTGCCGTTATTCCACCGACGTTGTGTGCCGGTGTTGACGATCCGCTCCGCTCTTTGGATCGATGGGCGTCCAGTACCAAGGCCGACGTCTGACGCCGGTCTCACCTCTTTTTCCCCGGCAAGAAACCTGACGGGGAACCTTTTCACATGTCAAAGGCCCCTGACTTCGCCCGCCATAGCCCGGACAGACGGGCTCAAAGACCTCGGCTGCCCCACACTGCCCATTGTCTGCCTTCCAGCCAAGGCAAATCTAGAGCCTCGCTCAACCCTGAACAAGAGGAAATGGCAGGTTATGGCTGACCATCGGGGAACCGAACTGTACGCTGACAGTCATGGACCTGCTCGCCCTCCAGGAGAAAATCAGCCGGATCGACGGCGTCGAGGCCGCCAGGATCGTCGCCGGTAATGGGCACATCGAAGAAATCCACGTCCTCGCCCGGCGCAACAAGCCCGCCAAGCAGGTGGTTCGGGACGTGCAGACGCTCAGCCAGGCGCTGTTCGGCGAGGAAATCGACCGTAGGGTGGTATCGGTGGTCCAGCTGGCGGACTCGGACCTGGAAACGGGCTTTCGCCCCGCCCTCATCGACGTCGGCGAGGTTCTCGACGGCTCCCGGGCCGAGGTCTCCGTCAGCCTTCGCTGGCAGAACGAGGTGTTCACCGGCATGGCCAAGGGAGCAGCCGCCATGTCCACCCGCCCCCGGCAGATAGCCGAGGCGACCCTAGACGCCATCCGACAGGCCATACACCGTGACACCGCCCTGGCGGTGTCGTCGATGGACATCCCCGCACTGGGTGGACGAAAGGTTGCGGTGGCCCAGGTGGTGGTGGTCACCGAAGCCACCGAGCGTCATCTGATCGGGTGCGCCTACGTCGAGGACGAAGAGTCGAGGGCCGTTGTGCGTGCCGTGCTCGACGCCCTGAACCGAGTCCTCCCCGACCTCAAATCCTCCTGAACGGCGCCGTCGCCACCCCGCATCATCTCTCCACCGACGCCGCCGCGTTCGTGCTGAGAGCAGGCGGTAACGCGGTCGACGCCGCCATTGCTGCCACCGCCGTGCAGGGGATGGTTGCACCGGAGACCTGTGGGATCGGCGGCGACCTCTTCGCCCTCGTCCATCGTCCCGGATGGGATGCGCCCCGAGCGCTCAATGCCTCCGGTCGTGCTGGCTCCGGGGCAACGCCGGCCAAGATGCGAGACTCGGCTTCGGGGGCGATCGGACGAGACGACCCACTCTCTGTCACCGTGCCTGGCTGTGTCGACGGCTGGTCGACCCTGTCACAGGAGCTTGGCCGCCTGCCGCTGGCGGACTGCCTGGCCCCCGCCATCTCCCACGGCAGCGACGGCTTCGAAGTGAGCACCGAGCAGGCAGCGAGATTCGGCCAGGAGGCCGATGTCTATGCACGCCATCCGGCCGTGAGAGAGCTCTACCCACAGGGGCGGGTGGTCACCTCGGGGGACCGAATAAGGAGGCCGGCGCTGGCAGCCACCCTGGAAGCCATCGCCGACGGGGGCCGGGCCGCCTTCTATCAGGGCACACCTGGCGAGGACATCGTCGAGGAGCTCGGAGGGGTCATCACCTTCGAGGATCTGGCCGGCGAACACGCCGAATGGGTCAGCCCGATCTCTTGTCGTATCGGTGGGCTGACGGCGTGGACCATTCCCCCCAACTCCCAAGGATATCTCGGCCTGGCGACCCTGGGCGTTTTCGAGATGATGTCGCCTCCGGATGACCCGAGTCACCCCGACTGGTGGCACTTCCTGATCGAGGCGTTCCGGTCCGTGGCGTGGGAAAGAGACGATCTGGTTGCCGACGCCGACGATGCCCCTCTGCCGGCAGCCTTGCTCCTCGACTCCGACCGGCTGCGGCGGGCCGCGGCCACCATCGATCGTGCCCGCACCGGTATCTGGCCGAGGACGGGCGCTCCCTCGAGCACCGCCTATCTCTGTGTCGTGGACAACGAGGGGATGGCGGTTTCGATCATCCAATCGAACTTCGCCGGTCCGGGATCCCACTTTGGGGCCCGCCGCAGCGGATTCCTGCTCCACAACCGCGGCAGCGGATTCACCACCACCCCGGGCCATCCCAATGAAATCCAACCCGGCAAGCGCCCGAGACACACCCTCTCCCCCACCATCTGGACCGACGAGGCGATGACCAGGCTCGTACTCGGCACCAGGGGGGCGGCTCTGCAGCCACAGATCGTGGCGCAGGTGGCGGCGCGCGTGGTGTTGGCCGGCGTCGACGTCGAAGCCGCTCAGCGCGCCCCTCGGTGGACAGTCGCCGACTTCGGCCCCTTCTCGGAGGCGCGGCTTCAGATCGAACCGGGTGTGCCCCATTTCGCGCTGAGCGACCTGCGCAGACGAGGTCACTCGATCGAAGAGGTCGCCGGCCCCCAATCCGACTGGGGACCCGTCTCGGTGATCGCGATCGACCCCCCCGACATCGCCGCCGCCGCCGACCCCCGAGTCGACACGACCCGCGCGGTCATCCTGCCCGGCTAGCGCTTGAGCCGGGCGATCACCTGACGAAGAGCGTCGGGATCCGCATGGAGGGTGGGCCCGATCGTGTAGAAGCCGATCCGCTGCACCCGGCCGCCGTATCGATCCCTGATCGCATCGGCGAGCCCATCGATCGCTGCAGCCACACCGACGGTCAGGACTGCCTCGTCGGGCACCAGGGCTGCCATCTCCTGCCACTGGCCCCGTTTCGACATGGCATTCAGCTCGTCGCCGAAATCCCACCCTTCGGCCTCGAGAACGGGCAGATAGGAAGGGGTAGAAGCATAGAAGGCGATCTGCTGTCTCACCGGGTCCATCGCCTGCTCGACCTCTGCCTCGGTCTCGCCTGTCATCACGAAGACAGTGGTCGCCAGCTCGACATCGTCGATCGTTCGCCCCGAAGCGGCGGCTCCTCCGCCGATGGCCGGGATCACCACCCGATCCAGATATCGGGTGGTATGGAACGGATGGACGTGGAAGCCCTGACAGAGCTCGCCGGCCAAACGGCTCAGATGGGGGCCGACACCGGCGATGTAGACCGGTACCTCGGGATGACGGATCGGGCCCGGATTGAAGAAGGGCGTGATCAAAGAGAACTGGTAGAACTCGCCCTCGAAGGACAAAGGAGCCGAGTCCTGGAAAGACGCCCAGATCGCCCGAAGGGCCTGTATGTACTCCCGAAGCCGGGGCGCCGGCCGGTCCCAGGTGGAGGAAAAGCGGCGAACGATGTGGGCCCTGACCTGTGTCCCCAGACCGAGCAGGAACCGGCCGCCGGACATGCGGGCCAGGTCCCAGGCTGTCATCGCCATCACCATCGGCGAACGTGGGAAGGCGACGGCGATGGCCGTGCCCAGGTCCAGGCCCGGCTGGGCGACCGCAGCCAGGGCGAGCGGAAAGAACGGGTCGTGTTGGGTTTCGGCGGTGAAGAACCCGTCATAACCCATTTCCATGGCCTCGACGGCCGCAGCTCCGGCGTGCTCGGGAGGGCTCGGCGGGTAGTAGAAGTCCACCTTCATGAGGGGAGCCAGGGTAGATCTTGCCTATGTTGGGTACGATTCGCGCACCATGAAGACCCTGGCCAAGGTGGTGGGCATCGTAGGCGCAGCCGCTGCCGTGATCTGGGCGATGCGCGACCGATTCATCTCGGTGGCAGCATCTCGCGAGCCTGAGCCTCCGGTCCTGCGAGTCGCACCGGCAGAACCCGAGCTCATGAGCATCGACGCCATCGACGGGATCGGCCCCGTGTTCGCCGGGCGCCTCAAGGGCGCCGGCATCGGCGACGTCTCGAAGCTGGCATCGGCGACGCCCGACAAGATCGCCGAAGCTGCCGGCGTGAGCGGCGCCAGGGCACGGGCCTGGATCGAACAGGCCCGCTCCTTGGCCTGAAGGTGCCCTATCTGCACCAGCCGGAGGACCTTTTCCGCCTCCTCGACGGTGAGCCCCCCTATCGCATCGACCAGTTGCGACGCTGGTTGTACGAGACACCTGTCCTGAGCAGCGAGAGAATGACGAATCTCCCGGCCGCGGTGAGGGAGCGGTTATCCGATCTCTGGCCGTTCGATGTCGAGATGGAGAGGTCCGCCGACGGGGGCACTACCCGCAAGTGGCTGTTCCGGGCCCCCGACGGCGCCGCGATCGAGTCGGTGCTGATGGGCTACCCCCGCCGGGCCACGCTGTGCATCTCGAGCCAGGCGGGCTGTGCTCTCGGCTGCACCTTCTGTGCCACCGGGCAGTTCGGCTTCGAGCGACATCTCGAGGCCGGTGAGATGGTGGCGCAGGTCGCCTACGCCCGGGCGTTCCTCCGCCAGGTCGGGATGCCGGGCACGGTGTCCCGTCTCAGCAATGTGGTGTTCATGGGGATGGGAGAGCCACTGGCCAACTACGACAGGGTCCGGGAGGCCATTCGCCGGATCGTAGATGTGATGGGCATGTCGGCGAGGTCGATCACGGTTTCGACCGTCGGACTCGTGCCCGGGATCAGACGACTCGCCGAAGAGCCCTGGCCCGTCTCTCTGGCAATCAGCCTCCATGCGGCCGACGACGAGTTGCGGAGCAGTCTGGTCCCCATCAACCGCCGGTACCCGTTGCAGGAGCTCGAGGCTGCTGCTTCGGCCTACTTCGAGAAGAAGCGGCGCCGCATCTCGATCGAATGGACGATGATGGACTCGGTCAACGACAGCCAGGATCAGGCGGTCAAGCTGGCTGAGATCGCAGGTCGTCTTCGGGCCCACGTCAATCTCATCGCCCTCAACCCAACCCCTCTGACCAGTGAGAAGGCCTCGAGCGAGGCTGCGATCAACGCCTTCAGCCGTGAGCTGGCCTGCCGCGGCGTCAATGTCACGGTCCGTGACACGCGTGGGCGAGACATCGATGCTGCCTGCGGCCAGCTTCGTCTTCTCGCCGGCAAACCGGGTCTGGGGGTGTCCCAGCCCCGTCAGCACGTTTAAGTGGCAATTTCGCGATCTCCGATTAGGGTGAACACGCGGACGGAAACAGGGGCTTGAAGGAGTTGGACCTTCATGCCAGTCAAAAGACGCGCCCGCGCCCTTTTCGTTGGCACGGTTATCGCGCTGACTGTTGCTCTCTTTTCGTTGGAGTACACCGTGCAGCGCGGGGACACGGTCAGCGAGATCGCACGTGACCACGGCGTTTCGGTCTCGGACGTGGTCGAGTTCAACGAGCTCGCCAATCCCGACCTGATCCACCCCGGCGATGTGCTGCTGATACCCGGCGAAGACGGTTCGCCCGAACAGGTCCACGTAGTGACGCAAGGTGAATCGCTGTACCGCATCGCCGGCGCCTATGGATCCAGCGCCAGGGACATCGCCGCCGCCAACGACCTGGCCAACCCCGACCTGATCCGACCAGGTCAGGAGCTGCTGATCCCCGCCACTCGCAAGAAATCGCAGGGATCCGGCACCGGTCAAGGCGGTGGAGGCGACGGATCCTCCGGGAGGTCGGGCCGCTATCACGTGGTTCAAAGGGGTGAGACCCTCGACGTCATCGCCGGCAAGTACTCGGGTGTCTCCCCCGATCAGATCGCCGCGGCCAACGGCCTCGTCA
The DNA here is from genome assembly GCA_025937235.1 of Acidimicrobiia bacterium. Taxonomy (GTDB): domain Bacteria; phylum Actinomycetota; class Acidimicrobiia; order Spongiisociales; family ZC4RG35; genus JARDZU01. Next base: position 51,732 of record JAICRU010000004.1, on the reverse strand, counting down.
ACGGGAAGGTCTACACAGGGACCCGTCTCTTCCTCGACGGCCCCGCATTCGTCGGGTCAGGCAGTGGCGGGGCGGGGACCTACGTGGTGGCATCGGGTGACCGCCTCGCTGACATCGCAGCCCGATACGGCACCAACATCTCCGCCATCGCCGACATGAACGGGCTGTCCGATGTGAACCTCATCCGATCGGGGCAGACACTGAAGGTCCCGGGTGGGTCGGGCTGGGTGTGCCCCATCGAAGACGGCAGCTATTTCAACGACTGGGGCTTCCCTCGCGGTGGCGGGCGCTTCCACGAGGGGAACGACATCTTCTCCACCAAGGGCTCGCCGGTCCGGGCTCCAGTCTCCGGCACCGTCGAACTGATCCAGGGCACCATTGGTGGTCTCCAGTTCAACCTGTACGGCAGTGACGGGATCAAGTACCTCGGCTCTCATCTCGATGGCGCGGGCAAGAAGGGGGAGGTCGGAGCCGGCGACGTGATCGGCTACGTGGGCAATTCGGGTAACGCGGCCGGCACAACCCCTCATCTCCATTTCGGGATGTACCGCGACGGCGTGGCCATCAACCCCAACCCGACGCTGGTGGCCAACGGCTGCTGACGATCACCCCATCCGATCCCGTAACTGGTCGAGACGTATGGCCCCCGCCTCCAACAACCTGCGGTGGAACCCCTTGGGGTCGAAGTCGGCCTGCGCCATCGCTTCATCCCGGATATCGAGGATCTCCCTCTCTCCCACCTTGTAGGAGATGGCCTGGCCCGGGATCCCGAGATATCTGAGGACCTCAGATTCGGCGACGTCGGGAGCCTGGAGCCCGACCTCGATCATGTAGTCGACTGCGATGTCGTGATCCCATGTCTCGCCCGCATGTAGCGGGGCATCGTCGGGGATCCGCTTCTCGAGATGGGCGCCGATATCGACCACCACCCTGGTCGAGCGGAAAAGCTGGCTGGCCAGGAGCCCGAGCCGGTAGTCGGGGTTATCGAAATAGCCGAGGTCGTCCATCAACCTCTCCGCATAGAGGGCCCAGCCCTCACCGGATCCGGGATACCAGACGAACAGCCGGTGGAATCTGGAGAGGTTCTCGCGCTGGAGCACCGCCATCCCCACCTGGAGATGATGCCCCGGGAAGCCTTCGTGATAGGCGGTGGCCACCTCCTGCCAGTAGGGAATCCGGGGACGCTCTCCGAGCGCGTACCAGATAGAGCCGGGCCGGGTCAGGTCCTCCGACGGCCCGTGGTACCAGGCGCCGAGGCTGCCTCCCGGTGGGGCCAGGTTGACCGTCACCTCCCGGATCTCCGCAGGCACGTCGAAGGCGTCGCCGTCCAGCTGATCTACGGCTTCTTCCTGGATCGACCGCACGAACTGGGCGAAAGCCTCGTGATCGGGCGACGATCGGGCGGGATCGGTGTCGAGCATATGGATCACCGCCTCGATGCTCATGTCTGAGTCGATCTCCTTCGCCGTCGCCCTCATCTCGTCGAGGAGGCGATGCACCTCGGACCAGCCCCACTCGTAGGCCTCGTCCACGTCGAGATCCATTCCGAGGTAGTGCTCGGCATCGGTCAGATACCGGTCCCGCCCGCAGGCGTCGACCGGGATGGTTCGGGGCAGATAGTCCGCCTCCAGCCAGTCGGCGAATCGTGCCGAGGCGGCCCGGGCCGCGGCTACTGCCCCGATCACCGAATCCTCGTTCCCGCCCGTGGCCGCGGCCCGGGAAGCCATATCGGTGAACCTCGACCCTTCGGCCACGGCCCGCACCTGGTCCACGAGGGTGACCACCTGCCGCCGCGCCACTACGTCGCCCTCGTCCAGCCCCACCTGAAGGCTCGCCCTGTAACCCTCCAAGAGGCCGTCCCACGCTCCGAGACGGGCGACGATCGCCTCCCATGCCGCCGCGCCCTCCTTGGGCAGAACGTCGAATGTGTCGCGGGCACTCTGAAACGGGCAATCGATGTGATTCAGGTCACGCTTCCAGTGCCCCATCTGGTGACGCCGTAGCACCGACGAGAGGTAGGAGCTGGCCACCTTGGCAGCGGACGCCTGCACCGGATCGGGGTCGTCTCGGTGCGGTTCGAGCTCGGCGATCCCAGCTGCGTAGAACGCGGCCTTTGCCGCCTCGCCATCCGGGGAGAGGTCATCCCACAGGTGGTCGCGACCCGGCACCCCGGCGAAGGTGGCCGCAATCGGTGAAAGGTCGGCGTACGCCTCGGTGAGTCGGGAGCAGATCTGAAAAGCGGTGTTCATCGGCATCGGTGCGGAGTGAGGCTAGACATGCGCCGATACCCTTCCGATGGTGGAAGACCTGATCGAGGTCCGGAGTGACGAGCGATTCGACCTCGAGAGCCTGACCCGCTGGTTCGCCACCCAATCCAACCTTCCCCAGGGTTCGCCCAAGGTGAGGCAATTCGCCGGGGGCAAGGCCAACCTCACGTATCTGCTCGAGTTCCCGGACGGTGAGGAGCTGGTTCTGAGGCGGCCGCCGCTGGGCCCGGTGGCCGCGAGCGCTCATGACATGACCCGAGAGCACATGGTGCTGTCCAGGTTGTGGCAGACCTTCGAAAAGGCGCCCCGTGCCCTGGCCATATGTGAGGACCTGGGAGTGATTGGGGCTCCATTCTTCGTGATGGAGCGCAAGCCCGGTGTGGTCATCCGGGACCGGGTGCCGGAGCGATTCGGTGGTGGGCAGGACCCGGAGGCGAACCGCAAGCTGTCCGAAGTCGTGATCGACACCCTCGTCGAGCTTCATGCCGTGGATGCCGTCGAGTCGGGGCTGGACGCCCTCGGGCGCCCTGATGGCTTCCTCCAGCGACAGGTGGATGGTTGGTGGGGCAGATGGGAGCGGTCTCGACACGAGCACAACCCTGTGGCGGACGAGGTCGGCAACTGGCTTCGCTCCAACCTGCCCGCCTCAGGCGCGCCCACCCTCCTCCACAACGATTGGCGGCTGGACAACATGGCGGTCTCTCCCGAGGATCCCGGGCTTTGTGTCGCCGTATACGACTGGGACATGGCGACACGCGGCGACCCTCTCGCCGATGTCGGGACCCTCATGGCATCGTGGTACGAGGAAGACGAGGAGAGGTCCACGCTGGCCCCGATGCCCACCACAGCACCGGGCTGGATGGGTCGAAAGGAGACCCTCGATCGTTACGGCGACCTATCCGGCCGTGACCTCACCGACATTGATTGGTACGTGGCATTCGGCACCTGGAAGCTGGGAATCGTCCTCCAGCAGATCTATATCCGATGGCTGCAGGGCCAAACGGAAGACACCCGTTTCGAGCCACTGGGTGAAGGAGCCCGCGCCCTCTTCCGACTGGCCGCCGCCCGACGCCCCTGATCGATCCCAACACTCCTGCCGGCCGTCTGTCGTCAATGCAGGTTGACAGGATCGACCTTGTCAACCTAAGGTGACAGAATGACTTGGGGTCTCCTTGCCGGAGCCGACGCCGACAACCCCGCCCGGGGGCTGCAGGCGGTGGTGCTGCTGAGACGGTTGGCCGACAGGCTGGAAGAGACCCACGTCCGAGCGGCGAGGGTGGAGGGTTGGACCTGGCAGCAGATAGGGGATGCGCTGGGGGTGTCTCGTCAGGCCGTACACAAGAAATATCGGAGGTAATGATGTTCGAACGCTTCACCAGGGAGGCGCGTGCGATAGTCACCTCCGCGGTCGAGGAAGCCGAGCTGAGAGGAGATTCACGCGTCGGTACCGAGCATCTCCTCGTCGCAGCGGCCGGGGCCAGGTCGTTGGGCGGGACACTCCCCACCAGGGAGGCACTACGTGACCAGCTCAACCGACTCGATGAGGAGGCCCTGCGCTCGGTGGGCCTCGACCCCATCCTCCTCGGTACCGATCACAGATCCCGGCCCGCCCAGCTCAGGAAGCATCTCCCGTTCACCGGAGCGGCCAAGGAAGCCCTCAAAGGGGCCCTCAAGGAGGCGATTGCGCTCGGCCACCGTCACATCGGGGCGGAGCACATCGCCCTGGCGCTGACGACGGCAGAGCCGCCGGATCGTGCGCTCGCCGCTCTCGAGGGGCTCGATATGTCTCGCCAAGAGCTCCGCTCTTCAATTCTCCGGAGGATCGAGAAGGCCTCCTGATCATCGGAGCGGACCGAGCCCAAATCGAGGCAGGCAACACTTCGACCGTTGTTAATTTGGGGGTTGCGATGACACAACGGGCCCTCCCGGTTGGGACGGTCAGCTTTCTCTTCTCCGACATCGAGGGCTCGACGAGGATGCTCCAAGAGCTCGGCGATGCCTTTCGGCCTGTCCTGGAACGCCATAACGCCATCCTCCACGAGGCGGCTGCGGCCCATCGCGGCCACATCGTCAAGAACGAGGGCGACGGGTTCTTCATCGCCTACCAGTCGGCGCTCGACGCCGTCGCCAGCGCAATCGAGATCCAACGCCGGCTGGCCGAAGAGGCCTGGCCCACACCCCAGGGTGTCAGGGTCAGGATCGGTGTGCACAGCGGGGAAGGACGACTCGGCGGCTCAGACTACGTCGGGATCGACGTTCACCGGGCCGCCCGCATCGGGGACGCGGGGCATGGCGGGCAGACCCTCGTCTCGGAGGCGACGGCGCGCCTGGTCGAATACGGCCTCCCCGAGGGGACGCAACTCGAGGATCTGGGGACCCATCGTCTCCGCGATCTCACCCACGAGGAGCACATCTTCCAACTCAATGTGCCGGAGCAGCCGGCGGACTTCCCACCTCTGCGCACCCTCACCTCGAGCAAGGGCAACCTCCCGATCCGCGACCTGACACTGGTCGGCCGGCAGGACGAGAAAGAGGCGGTCATCGAAGCCGTGGCCAGGTCACGCCTGGTGACCCTCACCGGGCCCGGAGGCGTGGGCAAGACGACTCTCGCCCTCAAGGTCGCCGAGGAGCTCGCCGCAGGCTTCGAGGACGGCGTGTGGTTCGTCGAGGTGTCGAGAGTCCCCGACGACAACCTCCTCGCTTCCGCCGTCGCCCGGCAGCTTCACATCACCGAGAGCCCACTGCGATCGATAGCCGAGACCCTGATCTCCCGGCTGGCCAAGGCTCGTTCACTCCTCATCCTCGACGGCTGTGAGCACCTCATCGACGCCGTGGCCAAGCTCACGGACCAGCTGCTGCAGGGGACCGAGGAGCTCAAGATCCTGGCGACTACCCGGGAGTGGCTGTCGATACGAGAGGAACATCTCGTTCAGCTCTCCCCGCTCGAAGTGCCGGGGCCCGGCGTCAGGTCGGTGGAGGGCGTCGCCCAGTATCCCTCCGTCGGGTTGTTCATGAGCAGGGCTCGCCTGGTGAGCCCCAACTTCACCCTCAGTCCGGCCAACGCCGAGAAGGTCGCCGAGGTCTGCCGGCGCCTCGACGGGATCCCGCTGGCAATCGAGCTGGCCGCCGCCCGTCTCAAGGTCTTGTCGGTGGGTCAGCTCGTGGAACGACTCGACCAGCAGTTCGCCCTGCTGGCCGGGACAGCCCGCGACCTGCCACCACATCAGCAGACGCTCGAGACGACCCTCGACTGGAGCTTCGATTTCCTTGCAGGTGCGGAGAAAGCATTGTTCACCCGTCTCTCGGTGTTCAACGGCGGGTTCACGCTGGAGGCGGCCGAGAGTGTCTGCTCGGGCGGCCTGGTGGACAAGGAGCACGTGATGAACCTGCTGGGGCGTCTGGTGGAGACCTCACTGGTCATGGCCACCGACGCCGATCCCGTCCGCTACCGGCTTCTCGAGCCGATCAGCCACTATGCCCGGATGCGCCTCGACGAAGGGACCGAGCTGGCCGCGCTGCGTGACAGGCACGCCGAGTTCTACCTGGCGATGGCTGAGGATGGGGACGCACGTATCCACGACCTGGAGCAGAACGTGTGGGCAGACCGTCTAGAGCGCGACCGTTACAACCTGAGGGCCGCCCTGGAGTGGTTGCATGACTCTGGCCGTGCCGAAGACGCGATGGCGATGGCCGGGGCACTGCGCTGGTTCTGGGTGATCAAGCGTGAGGTGAGCGATGGCACCGAATGGCTAGAACGGACGCTGGCCCACCGTGATGGGGTCGATCCCAAGATCCTCGCCCGGGCACTCAACGGCGCCGGCCTCCTTGCCAGCCGCCGTCTCGCCTTCGACGAAGCGCATTCCCATCTCATCGAGGCGCTGGAGATCTACCGCGACCTCGGTGACCGGGCGGGCGAGGCGAGACAGACCTACCAGCTCATGGCCACCGCCTGGCTGCGTGACGACATCGAAGAGGCAACACGGCTGGCCCCCGTCGCCGAGAGCCTGACCCGGGAGGTCGGGGACGACTGGATGCTGGCCTGGACCCTGGGGGTGTGGGGCACGATGGCCCGTCTCCAGGGTGACCTGGTGCTCGCCCGTGAGAAGATGACCGAGAGCCATCGACTGTTCCTCGACCACTCCGGCGTCCTCGACGTCGGGTGGTCGGCGTTGCGGCTCGGAGCCCTGGCCCGGGATGAGGGTGACTACAACGAGGCCTCCAACCGCTACCGGGAGGGTCGTGACCTCCTGGTGATCGCCGGCGACTCCCTGGGCCTGGCCCACGCCGATGCCGGGCTCGGGGCGATGGCCTGGCTCGCCGGCGATCGTGACTATGCCCTCGAGCTGTTCAAGTCTGTTCTGGAAGGGTTCAGCCTGTATGAGGAGGCCTCGAACAACCTCTTCGAGATGAAGACGATGATCCAGTCGAACCCGACCACCGGGGAGTTGCAGCGCGTGGTGGAAGAGAACCGGGACCGGGCGGCGTCACCGGATGAGAAGGCCGGAGCGTCGGCGGCCCTGGGCGAGTACCTCTATCACATGGGAAAGACAGCCTTCCGGCACCAACAAACGCGCCGGGCCCGGGCCGCGCTCCTCGAGAGCCTCATCCTCTGCAACATGGCGCAAGACATGCGTGGCGTGGCGATCGCAGTCGCCGGGCTGGCCGTTTGCGCCCACGTCGACGGAGAGGACACGATGGCCGCTCGCCTATTCGGGCTGGCCGACTGGGTCGCCAGCGAGAACCGCGTCGCGGTCTGGCCACCGCCCGAGGAGCACGACTACGCGGCTCAGGTCGCATCGACCCAGGCGGCGTTGGGGAGCCTCGACTTCGCCCGTGCCACGGTCCAGGGTGAAGGTCTCTCCATCGAAGAGGCCATCGAGATGCTGGGCGCCGACTTCTCGACGACTCAATAATCGATACCCCGCTTGGCGCTGACTCCGGCGTCGAAGACGTGCTTGATCTTCTTCATCTCGGTCACCGTGTCGGCTGCGTCGATGAGCGCGGCCGGGGCATCGCGGCCGGTGAGGATGAGGTTGAGTCGAGGCGGGCGCTCGTCGATGGCCGCCAGCACCTCCTCGAGCTCGATCCACCCCCAATTGATCGGATAGGTGATCTCGTCGAGGATCAGCAAGTCATATCGGTCGGACTCGATCCTGGAGCGGGCGCCGGACCACGCCTCGCGGGCGATCGCCTCGGATTCGTCGATGTCGTCCGAGTCCCATGTGAAGCCATCTCCGAGGGCCCACCAGTCCATCCCGAGGTCTCTCCCGACGCGCTCTTCCCCTACCTTCCATTCACCCGACTTGAGGAACTGGACCACACCGACCTTCCATCCCCGGGCCACGGCCCGGAGCGCGGTGCCGAAGGCGGCGGTCGACTTCCCCTTCCCGTCACCCGTGTTGACCAGCACCTGGGAAGGCAGCCGTCTCTTGGCGAGAGGTGGAGGCTCGGTGGGGGGTGTGGTGGGATCGGTCATGGCCGGGTCGCGGGTGCCTCCAGGAGTGTTTCGAGTGGTTTTCTCATTGTGGCCGCCTCATTGGTGTCACGGTGAGGCCATCCTCTCTGCTCTCAGTGACCCGCACCCTCGCCTCGTAGTGGTCCATGATGCGCTCTTCGGTCAAGACCTCGCGGGCCGAACCGTCGGCCACGACAACGCCGCGGTTCATCATCACCAGTCGGTCCGTGTATTGGCCGGCCAAGGTGAGATCGTGGATGGCGCTCAACACCGTGAGCCCGTCCTCCCGTCTCAGCTGGTCGATCAACTCCATGACCTGTTGCTGGTGGCCGACGTCCAAAGCCGAGGTCGGCTCGTCGAGGAGGAGGACCGGTGCCTCTTGGGCCAGGGCCCGTGCCAGCACAGCCCGCTGAGCCTCACCTCCCGAAAGCGTTGACAGTGGCCGGTCGGAGAGGTCGACCAACTCGAGGCGCTCGATGGCGCTCCGGACCGAATCCAGGTCATGGCCACTCTCCGAGCCGAGATAGCCGAGATGGGGTGTCCTGCCCAAGAGGACGTAATTGGCCACGTTCATCTCGTCGGGGAGGAGGGGACGTTGCGGCATCCAGGCGATGTCCTTGCCGGCTTCCCCGGTCCGGTCACCGAGATCCACCACCCCCTCGAAAGGCACGATCCCGACCGCCGTCTTGAGCAGGGTCGATTTCCCGGCGCCATTAGGACCGATCAAGCCGACCCACTCGCCATCGGCCACGGTCAGGGTCACGGGCCCCACGACGGTCACATCGCCGAACGCCACCACGACCCCACGCCACGTGATCACGATGAGCCTCTGGTCGAGCGAAGCACCAGCAAGAAGAATGGAGCACCGATGAAGGCGGTCACCACTCCGATCGGCAGCTCTGCCGGCGCCACCAGGGTGCGGGCACCCAGGTCGGCGATGATGAGGAACGTGGCGCCCACCACCAGCGACAGGGGGACGATGACACGGTAACTCCACCCGGTCACCATGCGGATGATGTGGGGGACGATGATCCCAACGAAGCCGATCAGCCCGCTGACACTGACCGCGGCAGCGGTGGCCAGAGTGGCGGCTACGACAACGAGCCGACGGACCGAGCTCACGTTCACTCCCAAGCCCACCGCCTCCTCGTCGCCGAGGCCCAGGACGTCGAGCAGCCGGCGCAGGGCCACGAGCACCGAGCTGGCCAACAACGCGTAGGGGAGCAAAGACCACACCTCGGCCCAGCCAACCGTCACCAGGCGGCCCAGGATCCAGGAGTACACCTCGCGCAACGTCTCATAGCTGCGCTGGAGGAGGAAGGTCTGGATGGCGGTGGCGAAGGCGGCCACGGCGACGCCGGCCAGGATCAGCGACGTCGTGGTCCGGCCACCGACCGTCCGGCTCAGCACATAGGTGGCTCCCACAGCCGCCATGCCTCCAACGAAGGCCACGATCGGTATCGCGGCCGGTCCCGCCCCGGCGCCGATGACCGCGGTTGCCCCGAGACCCGCGCCGGCAGCCACGCCGAGGAGATACGGATCGGCCAGCGGGTTCCGGAATACCCCCTGATAGCCGGCACCGGCAACGGCGAGTACGGCCCCCACCAGCCCACCCATCACCACGCGGGGCATCCTGAGCTCGAAGAGAAGACGCGTCTGCACCTCGTCGAGACCGTGTTCGACGGCGATCAGTGGCAGCCGATCGGCCAGCGCCCCGAACACATCGACAGCGTCGAGGGACACCGAGCCGGCGAGCAATCCGGCGAGGACCGCTACCAGGAGGAGCCCCGCCGAGATCAGCCAGACCCCCGCCCCGATCCGGGCAGGAGCGATCGGGCGGGCGCCCACCTTCGCACTCAAGAAGACGACACGGCGGTGACGGACTCGGCGATGGTCCGGAGTAACTCCACCACCTGGGGTCCCCAGTTGGAGGCGAGGTAGGAGTCGAGAGGGACGATTGCCCCGTTCTGGACTGCGGTCATCTCCGCCCAGCCGGGTCGTTCCCGCAGGCTCTCGGGGGTAACCCCGAAATCGACGTCGCCGAGATAGATGATGTCCGGATCCTTGCTGACGATGTACTCCGAGGAGAGCTGGGGGAACCCGCTTCCGTCGTCGGCCTCGTCGGCGATGTTGGTGAGCCCGAGCAGGCCATAGACCTGACCGAGGAAGCTGTCCGAGGTAGCCGAATACAAGGTGGCATCCACCTCGTGGTAGAAGGAGAGGCCGGCCGGGACGGTACTGGCTGCCACGATCTCGTCTATGTCCCCCTGCATCCGTGACACGACCTCCGCGGCCTCGTCAGCGTGCCCCGTGGCCACCCCCAGGACCTCCAGCTGGGTGTAGGAGTCGTCGAGGCTGGAGGCCGATGGGAGGAGCAGCGTAGGCACCCCAACGGTCTCGAGACCTGAGACGAGATCTCCGGGATCGAACGAGATCACCACCAGGTCGGGCTCGTATCCTACGATCGCCTCCAGATTGGGCGTGAAGCCGGAGAGATCGGTGACCGGAGCCTCGGGTGGGTAGGTCGAGAACTCATCCACAGCGACGACCTGATCACCGGCCCCGATGGCAAACAACATCTCGGTCGCGGTCGAGGACAGGGAAACGACGTTCCCCGGCCTCGCTTCGATCGTCACCGGTCCGTTTGCAGTGGTCACCTCCACCGGGAAAGCCTCCGCCGGGGCGACAGTCGCGGTCGTGCCGGGGGCGGTGGTCGTGGCAGGAGCGGCCGTGCTGGTCGTCGCGGGCGCGGCGAATTCTGTGGTCGTGCCCGCGCCACCTTCACCACAAGCGAAGGCGATGAGCACGGTGAGGACCAGGGTGATCCTTCTCATATGAAACATCCTCCGTCGATCGGAGGATGAAGAGGCCGGTGGCTTCCCTGAGCCCACGCTTCCGTCTTCATCCGAGACTTTCGTCGTGGCCCTGGAGCTCAGGCGACCTGGCTCGTCCTCCCGGGGAAGGCTTCACAGTTGCGGGACAGCATCGGATTCCAACCGGCTTTCGCTGTCTCCGGGGCACCCGCTGCATGACAGTGGGCCCGGCCATGATAGCCGGGCCCACCAGGAGGAGCCTGTCTCCCCCTCATGGAGGGAGTACTTGCCCATAGGAGTCTGAGGATCAGTCGAGGTTCACCGGACGCTCGCCCAGCGTCACCGATACGGTGCTTGGCTCCCCATCCCGAACCACTTCGAGGTCGACGGTGTCGCCCGGCTGGTGGGTCTGGATCTGGGCGGCGAGGTCGCCACCACTCTGCACGGGGGCGCCATCGATCGAGATGACCAGGTCCCCGGGCTGGAGACCGGCCTCAGCAGCGCCGGTGCCGGGCGTGACCTCCTCGACGAGGGCGCCCGCCTGCCCGGTCTCGACGACTCCGAGGGACACGCCGAGATAGGCAGACTGGATCTCCTCGCCGGCCACCACTCGCTCGGCGATGTCATGGGCGATGTCGATCGGGACGGCGAAGCCCACACCGTCATTTGCCCCGGAGAGGCTGAATATGGAGACGTTGATGCCGATGACCCGGCCTTCACGATCGACCAGCGGGCCCCCGGAGTTACCGGGGTTGATGGCTGCATCGGTCTGCAGAACGGCCCGAGCCGACCCGCCCTGCGGAATTGCCTGGTCCACAGCCGAGATGATCCCTGCGGTCACAGTGCCCTGGAGGCCCCACGGGCTCCCCACCGCTATGGCCATCTGGCCGACCTCAGGGTCGTCATCGAGCGCCAGTTCTGCCGCGGGGAGACCGGTGCGGTCGACCTGGACGACGGCAACATCGGCACCTGCTGTGCCTCCGACGACAGTCCCTTCGACCTGCTCGCCGTCTGCGAACCGAACCGTGACGGTCTCCTGACCGGACACCACATGAGCCGCGGTGAGGATGAGCCCGTTCGAGTCATAGATGACACCTGAGCCGACACCCGAGTTGGGACCGGAACCGGTCTGGATCTGGACCACCGAGGGCAGGATCACCGCGGCCGCATCGGCGACCGGCTCCTCGCCAGGAACCAGCTCCTGCGCCGCGCTCTCGGCCTGGCTCTCATCGGCCGGCTCGGCAACCTGCGCCGCCACCTCGGGGCCATCTCCGTCCAGCGTCATGACCAGATATGTGGCCGCCGACGACCCGACCACCAACAGAAGGGCGAGCACACCCACCAACCAGGGTGAGACTCTGCCGGAAGCGCGCCGGGACGTCGATGGGTCTATTGGGGTAGCAGGGGGTGGGGCCGTCGGTCTGGGCGGAAGATGCCGGGTCGGCTCGACCGCCTCAGGTGCCTCGGGCTGAGTTCCGGGCCCTTGAGTGGCTACCGGGCTCTGCGCCGGCTCACCAATTGGAGCAACTGTCTCTTGGCTCGAAGCGCCGGTAGCCCCGTGGGTCGTGTCTTCATTGCTCATGTATCCGTGAAACCTCCTGCCGTCACGGTAGGAGCCATGACATCAACCACTTGTAAAGGGCGAAAAGACAGGGGCGGGCCCGTCGGCATCCGCGCCGGGAAGCCAGATGGTCATCGTCGTCCCTTCCCCGTCAGGCCCAGGCGCGGACACGAGCGAGCCTTCATGCGCCTCGGCGATCTGCTCGACGATGGATAGCCCAAGGCCGATGCGCCCACCCTCGGGCTCTTCCGGGAGACCCGGGCCTTGATCGGTGACCGCCATCCACACCCAGTCATCGTCTGTGCCCGAGCCGATCCTGATCTTCGAGCCGGGCTGGGAGACGACGATTGCGTTGTCGAGCAAGTTGGTGAGGGCGCGGTCCAGTGACACCACCACACCTTCGACCAGCGCCGGCGAGGTGTCGATCACCAACGAGATGCCCTTCTCGGTCAGCGGCTTGGAGAATTCGGCGCCTTTCGACCTGACCAGATCCTCCAGATTCAATGCCACGGCCTGCGCCTTCCCTGTCTGGAGCCTTGCGGTGGCGAGGAGCCCGTCGATCATCTCCGACATCTTCTCTGCGTTTCGCTGGACGATCCCGCCGACCTCCCGCCAGTCCGAGACGCTCGCCGCGTCGTCGTCGGCGACGACCTCTACGTTGGACCTGATCACCGCCAGCGGGGTGCGCAGGTCATGGCTCGTGTCGGCCAGGAAACGTCGCTGGCTGGAAAAGGCGCGATCGAGACGTTCCAGCATCCCATCGAACGTGGCCGCAAGGCGGGTGATCTCGTCATCAGGGCCCTCGAGCCCGATGCGACGACTGAGGTCGGATGCCTGGATCTCACGGGCCACGTTGGTGATCTCCTCCACCGGCTTCAGCACTCGACCCGACATCACCCAGCCCACCACCATGCTGAGAAGGAACAGCGCAGCCAGGGCCAGAAGCGTGGCCTTGGCCACCTGGTTGAGGACGATCTCGTTGTAGACCGACTCGATCAGCCGCACTTCCCGTGCGGCAAGGGTGGGGATCACCCCCAGCTCCACCCCGTCGACTACCACAGGACGGCCGCTCCAGACGTACTGGGTCATGGTCTGGGTCCGCAGCCAGTCGCGAAGGACCAGGTATACCAGGCCGAGCAGGGCGCCTCCCAGTCCGAAGACGATGGCCGAATACTGCACGGAGAGCCTGAAGCGGAGGGAGTTCCAGGCCCGCATCAGCCCCCCAGCCTGTATCCCCGGCCCGGCACGGTCTCGATGAGCGGTGGATCCCCCAGCTTCTTGCGAAGGTTGCTGACGGTGACCCGGACCACGTTCGTCATCGGGTCGGCCATCTCGTCCCAAACGTGCTCGAGCAGGTGCTCCTGACTGAGCACCTGCTCGGCATGTGACATGAAGTAGTGGAGCAAGGAGAACTCCTTGGCGGTCAGCACCAGCACAGCACCGTCCCGGCTCGCCTCGAAACGAGCCGGGTCGAGCCGGAGTGGCCCCACCTCGAGCACCGGGTCGGCACGCTCTTCCCGGCGCAACAACGCTCGCACCCTCGCCGACAATTCGGCGAAGGCGAATGGCTTCACCAGATAGTCATCGGCACCGGAGTCGAGCCCGGTCACCCGATCCTCCACCCCATCTCTGGCGGTGAGCATCAAGATCCTCGGCCGCTCCCCCTCGAGGGTGGGCAGCTCTCCGCTCACCAGTTGCCTGCACAGGGTGATCCCGGAGCCGTCAGGAAGGCTCCAGTCGAGGCACACCAGGTCGTATCCACCGGTGCGGAGCTTCATGTCGGCATCCACGGCGGTGAGGGCGACATCGACTGCGTGACCGTCCCGGCGCAGCCCTCTGGCGATGGCGTTGGCCAGGTCGGGCTCATCTTCGACAACTAACAGACGCACTCCTATCCAAGCTAGGTGGCGGCCGGTAACGAAGCGATAAACCGAGAGTCAGGCCGGCGGACCACCAGTATGGGTCTTTAGTCCCAACTCATTGCGAAACCGGATGACGATTATGTGAGTCGAAGAGATAGGAACATGGTCGTTACATTCATAACCGAAGATCAAGACGGATTTCACACCTACACGGGCCACGTGGTCTCACGTGGGCCCTCCACCATCGTGGTGATGCTCACCGAGCCCTTCAGCATGGCGGGCAGATCGGTGCAGTTCCCCATGACGACGGTGGTCGAAGAGAAGGTCGTATCAGCCTGAGCTGCGCGTCGGCTCCCACCCGTCCGGAGCCGGGTCACCGGGAGATGCCGGCGTGTTCCTAGACGCCTCCACCTGGCAGGCTCTGGCCATAATCGGCGCCGTCGGTGGCATCGCCGGGCTGATCGCCGGGTTCGTGGCCAGCGCCGACAACCTCCTCGGCTCGATCCTCATGGGCATCATCGGTGGAATCGTCGGGTCGACGATCATGAGGATCGTCGGCGCCCCGTCGATCGCCTCCGTCGGTGACAACTTCTCGCTCGTCTGGGCGGCCGTTGGCGGCCTGCTTCTCGGCTACGTGGTGGGGCGATCCAGCTGACGCGCGGGTTACCGCGCGCCGCCGTCCATCCTCGCCTACTGGGCGCTGTCCATCGCCGTGATCTCTACCTCGCCGACCCGTCGACCCTCGGTGCTCCGCACCTTCAATCGCCATCCGGTATCCTCGATGACGTCTCCCCGGCGTGGGACACGACCCAGGCGATCCATCACGAGGCCCCCGATCGTCTCGTAGTCACCCGACGGCAGACTCACCCCGAAGCGGGCCAGCTCATCCGGGCGCACCGTGCCGGAAGCAACGATGCGGCCGCTCGCGTCGACTGAGACCGGTCGGGAGCGGGGGTCGTACTCGTCGGCTATCTCGCCCACGAGCTCCTCCGCGATGTCCTCCATCGTGATGATCCCGGCGGTGCTGCCGTGCTCGTCGACAACAACGGCGAGATGGGTGCGGGCCTCCCGCATATCGTCGAGCACCGACCTGAGTCGCGCCGTCTCGGGCACGACGAGCGGCACGCGCAACGAGGAGGCCGGCAGAGACGCTTCTCGATCTACGGTGTCGGCCATCAGGTCTTTGACGTGGACCAATCCGACGATCTCATCGATGTTCCCGGCGTAGAGAGGGATCCTGGAGTGCCCGGTGGCCCTCATCAGCTCCTGGATGCCGGAAACAGGGGTGTCGGCCGCGACAGCCTGGACGTCCGGCCTGGGCACCATCACCTCTGAGGCATCGAGGTCGCCGAAGGTGATAGCCCCGGTCAGCAGACGATGGGCGAAGTCTTCGATCACCCCCTCCTTACGGCCCGTGCCGATGATGACGGCCAGGTCTTCGGCCGAATGACCGACCTCCAACGCATCGGTCGGGGGGACCCCAAACAGCCTGAGGACTCCATTGGCGCTGCCGTTGAGCAGCCAGATCAACGGCTTGAAAACGATGATGAAGGCGCGGAAGGGAAGGGCCAATGCAACTGCGGTCCGTTCCGGGGCAGAGATCGTGATGTTCTTCGGGGCCATCTCCCCGATGACCATGTGCAGGAACACGACGATCAGGAGCGCGATCACCAGCGAGATCCAATGGATCACGCTCTCGGAGAGAGGCAGAGGCCCGAGAATGAGCTCGAAGATCGTGGCCACCGCCGGCTCGGCGACCGCACCCAGGACCAGGGAGGCCATCGTGATACCGAGCTGGGCGGCGGCCAGGCTGAGAGTGAGGTTCTTGTTGAGGCCAACCGCGACTTGCGCCGATAGCCTGGGGACCTGCTCGAGAAGGTTGCGGCGAGCGGTGATATAGGCGAACTCAGCCGCGACGAAGAACCCATTCGCCAGGAGCAAGAGCACCAGCCAGAGCAGTGCCGACCAGTTCAACCGGCGTCCTCCTCTTGTGTGGTGTCCCTGGTGACCCGCACTTGGTCGACCCGATGGCCATCCATCGAGAGAACCTCGAAGACCGTGTCCCCCACGCGGACGGTCTCCCCTGGGGCGGGGAACCTGCCCAGATTGGCCACTATGAAGCCGCCGAGAGTCTCGTACCGGCCCTCGGGCCACTCGAGGCCAATCAGCTCTTCGACCTCATGTCGGTGGAGGAGGCCGGAGAGGATCTCCACCTCCTCGGAGGGCTCGCCGATCCTGGTCTCGGGGTCGTACTCGTCTTCGATCTCCCCGAAGATCTCCTCGAGCAGGTCCTCGATGGTGACGATTCCGGCTGTGCCCCCGTACTCGTCCACGACTACGGCCATGCCGCGTCCTTCGGTCTGGAGCCGGGTCAGGAGGTATTCGAGTGTGCTCGACTCCGGAACCTGAAGGGCGGGCTTCGAGATCTCGCCGACCGGGGTGACCGGGACCCGCGACTCGGGCACGTTGAAGCTGTCCTTGACGTGGACCACGCCGACGATGTCGTCGAGGTCCTCATCAAACACCGGGAAGCGGGAATGGCCGGTCGCGGCCGAGGCTCGTCGCAACTCGGTGATCGAGTCATGGCGACTCAGGCCCGACACCGACACCCGCGGCACCATGGCGTCGGCGGCCACCTTCTCGGTGAACGTGATGGCACGAGTGAGCAGCTCCAGCTCGTCGTCGTCGAGACGGCCCTCCTCGCCTGACGACCGGATCATGAGCTCGAGCTCCTCCATGGAACGGACACCGGCCAGCTCCTCCCTCGGTTCGATGCCCAACTTGCGCACCGTCCAGTTGGCGGACTCGTTGAGGAAGAGAATGAGCGGCCGAATCAGCCGATTGAGGACTTGAAGCGGGATCGCGAACCAGACCGCGGAGAAATAGGGGCGGGCGATGGCCAGGTTCTTGGGAACGAGCTCGCCGAACACCATGGCCCCGCCAGTGGCGAGGATGAAGGCGATCACCAACGAGACGACCGGGGCTGCGGTCACCGACAAGAACGGGACGGACGACACGAGTGGCTCTATGAGCGCGGCGACGGTGGGCTCGGCTATGGCGCCGAGGATGAGCGAGGTGAGCGTGATCCCCAGCTGGGCGCCGGACAATTCGAAGGACAGGTTTCGCAGCGAGCCGAGAATCCGGCGCGCCGGCCGGTCGCCGTCCTGCGCCTTGCGCTCGACGTTGCTGCGATCGACTGCAACGAGGGCGAACTCGGCCGCCACGAAGAAGCCGGTGAGCAGGATGAGGAGGAGGACCGCGGCCAGCCCCAGGAAGGTGCTAATCGATTGTCTCCGGGCTCACGGTTCGAACAAGGATAAATCGGGCCGAGAGCTCGGTGGTTTGTTCCACCTGGAGGGGTGGTAATTGGCTGCTCCGAGGGCGAAGGAGAAGGCCAATGAGTAACGACAGAGACCGCGAGATCATCGTCACGGACACCAGGAGTGGTGGGAATTTCGGCATGATCGTCGCTGGGGCATTGATCGCCATCGCGCTGGTGCTGGGGATCTGGTACCTGGTCAACAACACCTCGGACGAGAGCCTCCCCGAGGAGGTCGAGGTAACGGTCGTCCAAGAGTAGATGGCCCGCCTCGAACGGTCATGCCTAAGTACCTCGTCAACGAGGCGGCGGTGGTACACGCCGAGGAGATGATTGCCGGCCGCCGCTATGTGGTGCGGAGCGAGTGGTCCGAAGTCCAGCCCAGTGCGGCTGCCGAGAACGAATACCTCGAGCGTGCTGATTGGGGCGCCTACTCGCGGTGGCATCTCGGCTTGACCGAGGGTGCCGGTGAGGAGACGAAGGCCCGATACGCATTCGTCTTCGGTGACTTCCGACGGCTCCATCGCAGCGGGCTGATGGCGTGCCGCTTCCGGGCGACGCAGTGGGATCACAAGGAGATCGAGCTGGCCGCCCACGACCTGCTCCAAAAGCTCGATTCCCGACGGGGCAAGAAGTAGCCCTGTCGCCGGTCGCCATCAGCCGATGGCGCCCGCTCTGACCAATCCCCCCGCCGTCCCACCCGTCGGCGGTCGTCATCAGCCGATGGCGCCCGCCTCGGCCATATTGAGCTCGATGAGCCGGTTCATCTCGACTGCGTACTCCATGGGGAGCTCCTTGACTATCGGCTCGATGAAGCCGGCCACGATCATGGAGGTGGCCTGATCTTCGGTGAGCCCTCGGGACATCAGGTAGAAGAGCTGTTCCTCACCGACCTTGGACACGGTGGCCTCATGGCCGATCTCGGCGTCGTTCTCCTCGATCTCCATGTAGGGATAGGTGTCGGAACGACTCTCCTCGTCGAGGATCAGGGCGTCGCATCGCACGAATGACTTGGCGTTCTCCGCTCCCGGCTCGACACGGACCAGCCCGCGATATCCCGCTCTGCCGCCGGACTTCGAGATCGACTTGGAGACGATGGTCGAGGTGGTGTCCTCGGCCACATGGATGATCTTGGCCCCGGCATCCTGATGCTGGCCTTCGCCGGCGAACGCTATCGAGAGCACCTCGCCATGCGCACCGGGCTCCATCAGCCACACCGCCGGGTACTTCATGGTGAGTCGGGAACCCAAGTTTCCGTCCACCCACTCCATCGTGGCGTTGCGATAGGCGGCGGCGCGCTTGGTCACCAGGTTGAACACGTTGTTCGACCAGTTCTGAATTGTGGTGTATCGGCACCGTCCGTTCTCCTTGACCACGATCTCCACGACGGCGGCGTGGAGGGAGTCGGTGGTGTACACCGGAGCCGAGCAGCCCTCGACGTAATGAACGTAGGCGCCCTCGTCCACGATGATCAGGGTCCGCTCGAATTGGCCCATGTTCTCCGAGTTGATCCGGAAGTAGGCCTGGAGTGGCTGGTCGACATGGACCCCTGGCGGCACGTAGATGAAGGAGCCGCCGGACCACACCGCCGAGTTCAGGGCGGCGAACTTGTTGTCGTTGGGCGGGATCACCGTCCCGAAGTACTCCTTGACGATTTCGGGGTACTCGCGAAGGGCGGTGTCCATGTCGGTGAAGAGGACCCCGAGCTTCTCCAGGTCCTCACGATTGCGGTGGTAGACGACTTCTGACTCATACTGCGCGGTCACCCCGGCCAGATACTTTCGCTCCGCCTCGGGAATGCCCAGCTTCTCGTAGGTCGTCTTGATCGACTCGGGCACCATGTCCCAGTCCTTCTGCTGCTCACCCGCGGGCTTGACGTAGTAATAGATATCGTCGAAATCGATCGTGTCGAGGGCGCCGCCACCACCCCACTGTGGGATCGGCTTACGGAGGAAGCGCTGGTACGCCTTGAGACGGAACTCGAGCATCCACTCGGGCTCCTTCTTCATGGCCGACATCTCCCGGATGACGTCTTCGTCGAGGCCCTTGCGTGGCGTGAAGGCGTACTCGACTTCGTCGTGCCATCCCAGCTGATAGGCGCCGAGATCTATGTCAACTGTGGCCACTGTTCGATCACCTCGCATGTCGCTTGGTTTCTGGCCTCTTGTTCAACGGAAGGCGGTCCCGCCGAATTTCCACTATCCCGATAGTGGGATTGTACTGGATGGCCCCGACTGGGGTGCGAACAGCGAAGTCAGGGGTTGACGGATAGACAGGTTAGGTTCGGGATATGCCGGTGATCGTGGTCGGAGCCGACACCGAGAAGGGAAGGGCGCTGGTCGATGGGCTGGTGGCGCCGGGACGTGAGGTGAGGGCGTTCGTCTCTGATCCCAGGTCCGTCGCCGAGCTCAGAGCAAAAGGTGTGAAGGTGGCGCTGGGCGATGTCTCGGACGAAAGCCACATCCAGGCCACGCTGACCAACTGCTTCACCGTTGTCCTGGTCACCGAGGCCGCACGGGATGGAAGGGAGCGCGCGTTCGCCACCACCGAACTGCAGGTGATGCGCAGTTGGGCGGCCGCAGCGGCGGCCTCGGGAGTCAACCGGGTCATCTGGGTACATGAGGGCGACTCCCCGCCGGTCGCCTCGGCAGAGACACGGAGCGTCTCACCGGCCAGTCCCGCGCTAGTCGAGGAGGTCGTCGCCCTGGACGATGCCCGTGTCCTCCCCGAGGAGCGGAGTGGCGTCGAAGGCGAGCAACACGCTCCCCACTAGAGATATCACGCCAACTTGCCCTGGCCGTATCTCATCGAGCCACGCATCGCCGCCGCCTGAGTCTCCTGGGCACGGGCGAAAGCGTCCTCCAAGAACGGGTACGGGTCTATGGCGTTGTCATCGAAGGCCAGCTCGAAGTGGGTATGCGACCCGGTCCACTCGGCATTCCCCGAGTCGCCCACATAAGCGATCTGCTGGCCCGCATCGACATGGCTCCCGACCGCGAGCCCCTCGACCACCGTGAGCGACCAATCCGCATCACCATTGTCGGTGCCGGGGTCATCGTTGTTGAGATGCATGTAGCGGGTGGACCAGCCGCCGGCGTGTTGGATCTCGATGTACCGGCCCCCGAGACTCGAGGTGTCGATGATGGCGATGACGCCTTCGCCCGCTGCATAGACGGCGGTGAGCTTCGGGGCCATCAGATCGTTGCCATCATGATGCCGACCCCCGGATCTCGAGGCACCGAAGGTCGACGAGAAGACGGTGACCTGCCAGTCCTGGGGAAACTCGATCTCGAACGGTGGTGCGGTCTCGGCTAGTGCGGGACGCGCGGGGACAGCGAAGCCGGCCACCAAGACGGCCAACAGCGCCAGAGCGAGAAAGGGCGCGGCCTTTCCATGGGACGTCATAGATCTCCTGACCCTTGTGAAACAAGAAACGAGGGACTTTCCTTGGTCCCTCGCAGCGGGGCACCCTATGGGGTACCGGAGCGCTACACCAACTCCCCGAACAGTGATATCAGCGCGCGGGCGGCGCGCAGCCCGGGTCAGACGGGAGGCGGTTCGGTGGGGCGGGCACGGACCATGAAGCGAAGACGCGACACCGGTTCGTCGTCGACCGTGATGACGAACGAATACGACCCCTCCGATGAGAAGAGGAGGTTGTTGAAGGTGAAAGACCTGACCACGCCGAAGTCGGTAGCCGGCGAGGCCTGTGGGTGGGCCGGGAGCTTCACCTGATGAGACAACGGCTTGGCCATGAGTGGGGCGCCGTCGGCGTCCTGTAGATCTACCGATAAGTCGAGCACGTCGGCGCGCCACGAGCTCGGGACCCGTAGGCGCAGTCCGATGGCCATGCTGGGGTGCCGGGCCGGGAACGAACGCACCCATAGGGTGTCCCAGCCGCCCCCGAGCACGAATAGCTTGCCCCGGACCGCCTGCACCGCATCGGCCAGCAGGGCCACATCGATGGTCGGGCCGATCGAGTCGGGGGCACGATCCATGCACTCAGCCTATGTGGATCGGGCGATCGATAGTGCGTCCCCAGATTGCCTATCGTGGGTCCCAGGAGGTCTCCATGTCGCCAAGTCAGCCGCCTGCCCCTGCCACCGGGAAGCTCGGGATCCTCACTCCGGGCATGGGAGCCGTCTCCACCACCTTCATCGCCGGGGTCCTTGCCGCCCGCAAGGGCTACGCCCACCCCTTTGGCTCACTGTCCCAGCTGTCCCACATCCGTCTGGGGAAGAGGACAGACGGCCGCAATCCGCTCATCAAGGAATTCGTCCCCCTCGCCGGGCTCGACGACCTCGAGTTCGGGGGTTGGGATCCCTACTCGGACGATGCCTACACCGCGGCGATGAAGGCGGGAGTCCTCGATGCCCGGGACATAGAGGGGATCGGCGACGAGCTGCGGGCGGTCAAGCCCTACTCCGCCGTGTTCTCCAGCCGATGGGTCAAGAATCTCGACGGGATCGACCAGGTCAAAGAGGCCGCGACCCATATGGACCTGGCTGAGCGCCTGATGGAGGACATCGACCACTTCCGCGGCGAGCGTGGCGTCGACCGTCTCGCCATGGTCTGGTGTGGCTCGACCGAGGCCTACGAGGAGCCCTCCGCCGTCCATTCCGACCTCCAGGCGTTCGAGCAGGGTCTGAAAGACAACGACCCCGCCATCAGCCCGTCGCAGATCTACGCCTATGCCGCCCTCAAGATGAAGGTCCCTTTCGCCAACGGGGCGCCGAATCTCACCGTGGACATCCCGGCCATGGTCGAGCTCGCCGCCCTGGAGGGGGTGCCGATCTCAGGCAAGGACTTCAAGACGGGCCAGACGCTGATGAAGACGATGGTGGCGCCCGGCCTGAAGGCCCGAATGCTCGGCGTGAAGGGATGGTTCTCCACCAACATCCTGGGCAACCGTGACGGCGAGGTCCTCGACGACCCCGACAGCTTCAGGTCGAAGGAGGTCTCCAAGCTCGGTGTCCTCGAGCAGATCCTCCAGCCCGAGGTGTATCCCGAGCTGTACGGCGATATCTATCACAAGGTCCGCATCAACTACTACCCGCCCCGAGGCGATGACAAGGAGGGATGGGACAGCATCGACATCTTCGGATGGCTCGGCTACCCCATGCAGATCAAGATCGACTTCCTCTGCAAGGATTCGATCCTCGCCGCCCCCATCGTCCTCGATCTGGCTCTTTTCATGGATCTCGCCGCTCGTTCCGGGTTGACCGGCGTCCAGGAATGGCTCTCCTTCTACTTCAAGAGCCCGCAGTCGGCCCCGGGGCTTTACGCCGAGAACGATCTTTTCATCCAGCTCACCAAGCTGAAGAACAACCTGCGGCACATGATGGGTGAAGAGCTGATAACCCATCTCGGCACCGAGTACTACGAAGACGTGTGACCGACCACGTGATCGAATTCGGGGAATGGTCGATCCCTGAAGGCGAGATCGAAGAGCGATTCGACACTCCCGGCGGGCCCGGTGGCCAGCACGCCAACAAGACCGAAACGGCAGTCACCATTCGTTTCGACATCACAGCCTCATCTCTTCCCCGGCCTGTTCAGCAGAGACTGGTCCTCGAGCTGGGGCCGGTGGTGGAGGCTTATGCGTCCGACACCCGATCGCAGTGGCGCAATCGCGAGATCGCCAGGCAGCGTCTCACCGAGCGCCTCGAGACGGCCCTGGTGGAAGCCAAGCCTCGCAAGAAGACCAAGGCACCCAAGGCGGCGAAGGAGCGCCGTCTCGCCGACAAGAAGGCCCAAAGCGAGAAGAAAAAGGCCCGCCAGCGGCCCGATCGGGACTGAACGAGGCGAGATCTTGGAATTACCGGCTGCGAACCTACGTTCGATGGTGTGTGCAGACCATGCGTAACGCAGAGAAGAGACACGCTTCACTCGTCGACGAGACGGGGCGTCTCACCAGCGATTCCCTGAGCCACTACCTGTCAGGGATCGGTGGTAGGCCCCTGCTCACCGCCGAGGACGAGGTCAGACTGGCACAGGCAATGGAGGCCGGGTCTGATGCCCGCGCCGCTCTGGAGGCCGGCGTCGAGGACGCGTCCGAGAGGGTCCGTCTACAGCGCGCCGCCCGCGAGGGCTCCCGGGCCCGTCAAGAGTTCATCGAGGCCAACCTGCGTCTCGTCGTGTCCAACGCCCGCCTCTACGCCGGGCCCAACGTCGAGATGCTCGACCTGATCCAGGAGGGCAACCTGGGGCTGATCAGGGCTGTCGAGAAGTTCGACTGGCGGAGGGGGTTCAAGTTCTCCACCTATGCCACCTGGTGGATCCGCCAGGCGCTGCAACGCGCCCGTGCCGATCAGAGCGACACCATCCACATCCCCTCTGCTCTCTTCGACATCATCCCGGTCGTCCGGGGCGCCGCCGACGAGCTGCGAACCAAGCTGGGACGGGTCGCTACCGCCGAGGAGATCTCAGACCTCACCGGTGTGGCTGTGGTCGACGTCGAGAAGGCGCTGTCCGTGGCGACGACGGTCGCATTGGAGACCCCGGTCGGCGAGGATGGTGCCCTGCTGGGCGATTTCATCACCGACTCGGAAGCAATCGACCCGGCCACCGAGGTCGAGTACAGGATCGTGGAGGACACGCTTCGGGCCGGTCTTGCCCATCTACCCGAGCTGCACCGGCAGGTGCTCGAGCTACGTTTCGGCTTCACCGACGGCGCTCCGGCTGCGTTCTCCACGGTCTCCGATGTGACCGGAGTGCCCGAGACCGAGGTACGCGAATTGGTCACCGAGGCGCTGGCGCTCCTCGCCGCGGATCTCAGGTCCATCGAGGACATGAGGGCCGCCTAGACGCCGACTTGCGGCCCTAAGGTCGCCACATGGCGACCATGACCGACCAGACCTGGGACTTCATAAACCGGTACTCCCGCGAGGTGTTCGGCTCACAAGACGAGCATCTGGCCGGATTGATGGATCAAGCCGTCAGCGCGGGCCTGCCCGCCATCGCGGTGGGCCCCGATGTCGGACGTCTCTTGATGATCCTCACCTCGATGACCGAGGGGCGGCTCGCAGTCGAGGTGGGAACCCTCGCCGGGTACTCGGGAATCTGGCTGACCCGGGGACTCAGGCCTGACGGGCGTCTCATCACCATCGAATACGAGCCCTCGCACGCCCAATTCGCAGCAGAACAGTTCGTGAAGGCCGGCATCTCGGATCGGGTCGACCTCCGCATCGGCGCAGGCCTGGAGGTGCTCGCTCGGCTGCCCGGCGAGCTGGGGACGGTGGACGTCGACGTGCTCTTCCTCGACGCCATCAAGTCGGAGTACGTTGGTTATTTCGAGGCCGTCCGATCCCTTATCCCTGTCGGTGGGCTGGTCATCGCCGACAACGTCTATGGAACCGGAGAGGGTTGGATCGACCAAGGCCATGGGACCGACGAGTTCAACCGCCACGTGGCGGCCGACCCGGACTTCGAGTCGGCCGCCTTCCCCTTCCGGGAAGGGGTGATGATCGCGCTGCGAGTCAGCTGAAGGAACGCGCTGCGGCAATCCGGTCCGGCTTCCCGATCGCAGTCACGGGCAGCTGAGACACCCTGAGCCAGCGTTTGGGAATCATGAACCCGGGCAGCCTCTCCCTCAGCTGCATCGCCACCTCACCCTCGCCGATATCGCCGACGTAGAGGCAAGCCGACTCCATCCCCCACTCCCGGCTGGGTAGGCCCACCACCAGTGCGCCGTCCACACCGGGCAGGGAGGCGATCTCGGCCTCGACCATCTCCGGGTCTATGTTCTCACCCCCACTCACGATGACCGTGTCGGCCCGGCCGAGGACACGCAGGGCGCCGTCCTCGTCGATGGAGCCAAGGTCACCTGTCACCAGCCAGTCACCCCTTCGCTCCGGCTCCCCGACATAACCGGGGCTCACCATCGGGCCGCGCACGGCGATACGGCCGTCCGGCCCGATCCGCAACTCGGCCCCGGGCAAGGGATGCGCCCGGTTGGTTGGAGGGTCTCCGGGCCGGAGGGTGGCGATTTGCCCCGCCGTCTCGGTAAGCCCGTAGGTGGGAAGCAACGGCAGACCGGTGGCGAGCCCTCTCTCCAGAAGGCTTTCGGGTATCGGCCCACCTCCGAGCAGTACGGCCCTGAGGCCGTCGTGGGTGCGGGTGTCGACGTCGAGGACCCGTGCCAGCATCGTCGGCACCATCGAGGCCATCGTCACCCCCTTGTGCAGTTCTGCTGCATAGGCCCGAGGATCGAAGCGGTCGAGCATCCGGACGCTCCCTCCCGCGTAGGCCGATCTGAGCAGGATGGAGAGCCCGGCGACGTGATGCAGTGGCATCGCCAGAAGCCAGACATCGTCGGGCCCATGACCGAGGTGGCGCATGGAGGCATCGGCCGCCGCTATCCAGTTCTCCCTGGTGAGACGAACTCCCTTCCTCCCACCTGTGGTCCCCGAAGTGAACATCACGCTGGCCGCCCCGACATGATCGACCGGGCCCGGGTCGAGGTCGTCACCCGCAAGCACGGCCGAACCTCGGGAGACGACAGCCAATATGTCGACCACGGATGCAATGTCAAGCCCTGGGTGGATGACTTCGGTCCCGGTCACAGCCCGCCCTTCGACTGCCCTCACCATCTCGCCGTAGCTCAGGCTGTCCCCTGCCGTCTCCAGGAAAACCCGTCCCGGGTCGTGTCGCTTCAGCCAGTCGAGCATCTGGCCACCATCCTCTCATCGAATTGTGCTCATGTGGCCCAAGAATCTCCACAGAACGGTCCCCTCTCGTATCCTGCGCGGGTGGTCTCTGCGCTCTTCGACGAATCGATCTGGGACGTGGTGCCGGGGTTCGAGTTCACCGACATCACATATCACAAGGCGATCGGGCACGGGGTGGTGCGGGTCGCCTTCGACCGACCCGAGGTGCGAAATGCATTTCGCCCTCAAACGGTGGACGAGCTGTTCGCAGCCCTCGACCACGCCCGCCAGTCAGCCAACGTCGGCTGTGTCCTCCTCACCGGGAACGGGCCATCGCCCAAAGACGGGAGGTGGGCCTTCTGCTCGGGAGGGGACCAGCGGATCAGAGGCAGGGATGGGTATCAGTACGCCAGCGGTGAGGAGGCCGACAGCGTCGACCAGGCGCGGCTGGGCCGTCTCCACATCCTGGAAGTGCAGCGCCTCATCCGGTTCATGCCCAAGGTGGTCATCGCCGTCGTCCCGGGATGGGCCGTGGGGGGGGGTCATTCCCTTCACGTGGTATGTGACCTGACTCTGGCCTCGCGGGAGCACGCCATCTTCAAACAAACCGACGCCGATGTCGCCTCGTACGACGCCGGGTACGGGTCGGCTTACCTGGCACGGCAGATAGGCCAGAAACGGGCCCGGGAGATCTTCTTCCTTGGCCGTGAGTACTCGGCAGCCGAGGCCCACCAGATGGGGATGGTCAACGCAGTGATCCCTCACGAGAAGCTGGAGGAGGTGGCCTTGGAATGGGGGGTCGAGATCACGACGAAGAGCCCGACGGCCCAGCGCATGCTCAAGTTCGCCTTCAACTTGATCGACGACGGCCTCGTCGGCCAGCAGATCTTCGCGGGCGAGGCCACCCGTCTCGGGTATATGACCGATGAGGCCAAAGAGGGTCGCGACGCGTTCCTCGAGAAACGGGATCCCGACTTCGGTCAGTATCCCTGGCACTACTGACCAGGTGACCACGCTCCAGGACTGGCGGACCGCAGCGCGGGCACACACCCTTCCTGCAGCGGTGGTCCCAGTGGTGGTGGGATCGGCCCTTGCCGCCCACGACGGTGTGTTCAGGTGGGATGCCTTCCTGCTTGCGCTCGCCGCCGCCCTCGCCATCCAGGTCGCGGCCAACTTCGCCAATGACGTTTCGGATGCTCGACGGGGCGCTGATCCGGCGGAGCGAATTGGTCCGCCACGGATGGTGTCAGCCGGGCGCATCACCGCGCAGCAGATGTGGGCAGGTGTCGCCCTGGCCCTGATCGCCGCCGCGGTCGCCGGGCTGGCCCTCACGGTCATCGCCGGGCCGGCGATCCTGGTC
Source organism: Acidimicrobiia bacterium (assembly GCA_025937235.1). GTDB lineage: Bacteria > Actinomycetota > Acidimicrobiia > Spongiisociales > ZC4RG35 > JARDZU01. Next base: position 24,447 of record JAICRU010000004.1, on the reverse strand, counting down.
GTCGGGGTCCTTTCGATCGTCGCCATGCTCGGCTATGTCGGAGGGCCATTCCCCTACGGTTACCGGGGTCTGGGTGAGGTCTTCGTATTCATCTTCTTCGGTGTGGTGGCCACCGTGGGAAGCCGCTATGTCCACGACATGACGGCTCCGCGGGCGGCGTGGCTTCTCTCCATCCCGGTGGGCCTCCTCGCCGCCGCCATCCTCGTGGTCAACAACTATCGGGACCTCGACACCGACCGGGCGGCCGGGAAGCGGACCCTCGCCGTGATCCTGGGGCGGGAGCGCACCAGGGCCTTGTTCACGGCACTCGTCTACGGGGCCATGGCCCTGATCGCAGCGTTTGCCGCCACGGGCCTCACCCCGCTGCCCACGATTTTCGCCGCCCTGCTCGCTCCCTACGCGATGGGCCCGGTTCGCATCATGTATGGGAAGAGCGACGGGCCATCGTTGATCCGGGCGCTCAAGATGACCGCCCGCCTCCATCTCTGGACCGGCCTCACTCTCGCCGCCGGGCTCCTCATCTGACGGAACCGACCTGGCCCCGCGTAGCGTCGAACCAGCCATGAGAGAGACTCTGCTCGCCGTGACCTTGCTCGCCATCCTGATCGGAGCCTGTGCCGACCCGGGTGAGGAGGCCGCTACCGACCCGACGTCCGAGGCATGGCTGCTGCAAGCGGGCACGCTCGATGGCGGGGACATCCCCATCGTGGAGGGTTTTCCCATCACTCTGATCTTCGACCAGCCCGAGGGCACCGCCGGAGGGAAGTCCGCCTGCAATCAATGGTTCGGCGGCTACACCCTCTCGGGCAACGAGCTCACCTTCTCCGATCTTGGGGGGACGATGATGGCTTGTGCCGACGAGAGCGTGATGAACTCGGAGACGGCATTCCTCGCCTCCCTGGGTCTGGTGGAGATCTTCACACTCGAGAACGAGGAGCTGAACCTGACCGGGGAGGGGGTTGACCTCGTTTTCGTGGTCGACGAGTCGGCGGCCACCTCCTGATCCGACCATGGTGCCCGGCCGGCTCACAAGAGCGCTCGCCTGTCTGACGATTCTGATCGCCGCCTGTGCCGACCCGGCTCAACCGGGTGGAGACGCCCCGCAGACAGGTGAGAACCCGGCAGGCACTCCATGGGAGCTGAAATCGGGAACCGTCGACGGGGACGACCTGACCCCGGCCGACGATCACCCCATCACCCTGACCATCACCGGCGACGCGGCGAGCGGCACTGCGGCATGCAATGGATACTTCGGGACAGTGTCGATATCGGGAACGGAGATCTCATTCTCCGGCCTGGGGGCTACCGAGATGGCGTGCAGCCCCGAGCAGGTCATGGTGGCGGAGCAGCGCTATCTGGGCGCCCTGCCTCGGGTGCGGGCCTTCTCCATCACAACCGGGCTCCTGACCCTCACCGGCGATGGCGTCGAGCTCGTCTTCGGCGCGATCCCCCCGGTGCCCACATCGGAGCTCACCGGGACGGTGTGGGTGCTGGAGAGCCTGATCGACGCAGACTCGGTGTCCAGTGTGGATGGCGATCGGGCCACCCTCGAGCTGTACACCGACGGGTCGATGCTCGGGTCGACCGGATGCCGCGACCTCCATGGCATATACGTCGTGAGCGGTGCGGAGGTGACCATGCCCGAGATGGCCGCAGAGGGCGATTGCCCGGCCGACCTCTTCGAGCAGGACAGCCAGGTCGTGTCGGTACTGGGTGACGGCTTCCGAGCAAGGGTCGAAGGGGATCTCCTCACTGTCACCTCCGCCGGAGGGCTGGGTCTGGTGTACAGGGCCGACAGTTGACCATTCCGTCGTTCTAAAAGTCATAGCTATGGTTGAAAGAACGGAGCGAAAGGACATCTGATGGCCGAGAGCAAGGTGACCGGCCCCGACCTGATCGAGGAGGGCGTCCCCGCCGATGACCTGGTCCTCGACGTCCCCGTCAAAGGCCAGGTCGACGGCATGCAGGTGATCGTCGTCCGCACCGCCGACGGCCTGCGCGCCGTGGCCGGCAGCTGCACACACTATGGCGGCCCGCTCGGTGATGGTCTCTGTGTCGACGGCCAGGTCCGCTGCCCGTGGCATCACGCCCGGTTCGATCTCACCACCGGCGAGGCGGTGGGGGCACCGGCCCTCGACTCGATCAGGGTGTACAACCCCGAGGAGCGGGACGGACACATCTACGTGACGGGCCCGGTAGAGGCCCCGGTCCCGGAGCGGACGCCACCGACCTCTCCCGACTCGGTGGTGATCGTCGGTTCGGGCGCTGCAGGTGCCGCCGCCGCCGAGATGTTGCGGCGTGAGGGGTACGGGGGCCCGGTCACGATGATCGGCGTCGAGCCACCCATCGATCGCCCCAACGTGTCGAAGGACTACCTGGCCGGCACCGCTTCCGAGGATTGGATGCCCCTGCGCAGCCCCGGCTTCTACGAGGAGCATGACATCACGCTGATCTCCGGGACCGAGGTGACCGGCATCGACACCGCGGGGCGGACCGTGAGCCTGGAAAACGGCCGGGAGATCGGGTACGGGGCGCTGCTCCTCGCGACCGGCGCCGAGCCGCGGCGCCTTCCCGTGACCGGGGCCGATCAGCCCCACGTCCACTACGTGCGAACGCTCGAGGACAGTCGAGCCGTCATCGCTGCCCTGGACGCCATCTCGAAGGCCGTTGTGATCGGAGCGGGATTCATCGGGCTCGAGGTCGCAGCCTCTCTTCGGCGGCGGGACATCGACGTCACCGTCGTGGCGCCAGAAGACATCCCTCTGGCCCCGATCGTGGGAGAGCTGATGGGGCGATTCGTGCAGGACCTGCACGAGGAGCACGGGGTGGAGTTCCGCTTGGGTAGAACCGTGTCGGCGATCGAAGCCGACGCAGTCCAGCTCGACGACGGAGACCGGATTCCCGCCGAGCTGGTCGTCGTAGGCGTCGGCGTGAAACCGAGGACCGGGCTCGCCGAAGATGCGGGCCTCGATGTCGAGGATGGCATCATCGTCGACGACCGGATGCGCTCCAGCAATCCCCATGTCTGGGCGGCGGGTGATGTCGCGTCTTACCCGGATCAGAACGCGGGACGGGTGCGAATCGAGCACTGGGTGCTGGCCGAACGCCAGGGACAGGCGGTGGCGCGGAACATGCTCGGGCATGATCTGGCTTTCACCGACCCGCCCTTCTTCTGGAGTCAGCATTACGACGTGCCCATCAACGTCGTAGGCCATGTCAAGGAGTGGGATGACGAGGTGGTCGTCGGGGACCCCTCCGAGCGTGACGTGATGATCGGTTACCGCAAGGACGGAGTCATCCAGGCGGTTGCCACCATCTATCGGGACATCGAGTCGCTCCGCGCCGAGCAGGCCCTGGCCGAACAGGATCCGCAAGCTCTCGACAGTGTTCTCGGCGAGGGCTGAAGGAGTCACCGGGCCTCAGACGTCGACCGGGGAAGTGATAGCAAAATGACGGTCATCGAGCAGGTTCCCATGCGAATAGAGAGAGACGTCGCCATCCCTATGGACGACGGCGTCGTCCTGCGAGCCGACCTCTTTCTCCCAGTCGCAGAGGGCGAGTACCCGACACTCCTCAGCTACGGCCCGTACGGGAAGGGGCTGGCCTTCCAGGAGGGCTACCAGAGCCAGTGGGACTACATGATCGAGCACTACCCGGAGGTGGGAGAAGGGTCGAGCAACCTCCATCAGAACTGGGAGGTGGTCGACCCTGAGAAATGGGTGCCAGACGGATACGTCTGCGTCCGGGTGGACTCCAGAGGCACGGGGCGTTCTCCTGGGTACATGGACGTCTGGTCGGGCCGAGAAGCGGTCGATCTGTTCGACTGCATCGAATGGGCAGGGACCCGGCCGTGGAGCAATGGGCGCGTCGGCCTGGCCGGGATCTCCTATTACGCGATGAATCAATACCAGGTCGCGGCCCTCCAACCTCCACACCTGGCGGCGATGTGCCCCTGGGAAGGAGCCGCCGACTGGTACCGGGACTTCGCTCGCCACGGCGGGATCCTCTGCCAGTTCGCGGAGGACTGGTATCCGCGCCAGGTGGAGAAGGTCCAACACGGTGTCGGCGAGCGTGGATTCCGTAGCGCGGTCACCGGCAAGACGGTGTCAGGGCCGGAGACCGAGGAGCCGGACGTGCTGGCGAGGAGGCGAGCGGACCTAGGCCATGATGTGAGGAGCCGCCCGCTCATCGATGATTGGTACCTGGAGCGCAACCCGGACTGGTCGCGGGTGACAACTCCGATGCTGTCGGCAGGGAACTGGGGCGGCCACGGCCTCCATCTCCGCGGCAACGTCGAGGCCTTCAGCCAGTCCGCTGCCACCCACAAATGGCTGGAGATCCATGGTGACGCCCATTGGGTGGACTTCTACACCGACCGCGGCGTCGCCCTGCAGAAGCGATTCTTCGGCCACTTCCTCAAAGGCGAGGAGAATGGGTGGGACCAGGTGCCACGGGTCCTGGTCCGTGTCCGTCATGTCGACGGCACGTTCACCGATCGCAGCGAGAACGAGTGGCCTCTCGCCAGGACCGAGTGGGCGCCTTATCACCTCACTGCGGATCGTGGGCTCGAGGCCTCGGCCGCAGCCGAGGCGGGCGCTATCGACTACGAGGCCGACGGCGACGGTTTGACCTTCTTCACCTCGCCATTCGCCGAGGAGACCGAGGTGACCGGGCCACTGGCTGCCCGGCTCTACGTCTCATCGGAGACGGTGGACGCCGACCTGTTCCTGATCGTCCGGCTGTTCGATGAGAACGAAGATGAGGTGACCTTCATGGGCGCGCTGGACCCCAACACGCCGCTCGCCCATGGATGGCTGCGCGCCTCCCATCGCGCCCTCGACCCCGGGAAGACCCTGCCCCACCGCCCATACCACACCCACGATCGGGAAGACCCGCTCTCCCCCGGGCAGATCTATCCGCTCGACGTGGAGATCTGGCCCACCTGCATCGTCATCCCGGCCGGTTACCGGCTCGGGCTGAGCGTCCGGGGCAACGACTATCGCTACGATGGAGAGCTGTCTGACTTCGCCCGCCAGTTTCACTATGCAGGACGGGGGGTAGGGCCGTTCAAACATGCCGACCCCGTCGACCGGCCCGCAGATGTCTTCTCGGGTCAGGTGACCATCCACGTCGGAGGTGAGACCGATTCCTTCCTCCTGGTTCCGATCATCCCCTGACTCGCCCCGGATCATGGCGGAAAGACCGAGCGATGTTTCGCCTTCGACCCGGTTGAGGGCTGTGGCGGGTTCATTAACTTCATCTGACTGATGCCGCAGCTCTACGACTTCTCAGCCACCGACGGATCCGATCGCGACCTGCTCGGAGGCAAGGGTGCGGGTCTGGCCCGGATGACATCACTCGGGCTTCCCGTGCCACCAGGGTTCACGATCACCACTGACGTCTGCCGTGTTGCCATGGCGACGGGCGAGGTTCCGCCCGAGCTCTGGCCGGAGGTGGATGCGGCGGTGGCCCGTCTCGAGGGGGCAACCGGTCGAACCTTCGGTGGAGGGCCAACACCCCTGCTCCTCTCGGTGCGGTCGGGCGCCAAGTTCTCGATGCCGGGGATGATGGACACCATCCTCAACCTGGGGCTCAACGACGAGATCGTCAAGACGCTGATCGAATGGTCGGGGGACCCCCACTTCGCCTGGGACGCCTACCGCCGCTTCGTCCAGATGTACGCCGACGTCGTGCTCGGCGTGAACGAGGCCCTCTTCCAGGACGTGCTCACCGAGATGAGGGTGGCAAGGGGTGTCGACGACGATTCGGCCCTGACCGCAGAAGACCTGGAAACTGCCACCGCACGTTTCCGCCAGATCGTCGAAAATGAGCGCCCGGGACAGCTCCCCGACGACCCGTCGGAGCAGCTCAGAGGGGCCGTCACGTCCGTGTTCGAGTCCTGGAACACCAAGCGGGCGGTCGAATACCGCCGGATCCACTCGATCCCCGATGACCTGGGGACGGCGGCCAACGTTCAGATGATGGTGTTCGGCGACCTGGGCGAGCAGTCAGGGACCGGCGTCTGCTTCACCCGCGACCCGAGCTCTGGCGAGAAAAAGATCTACGGTGACTATCTGCCTCAGGCCCAGGGAGAAGACGTCGTCGCCGGCATCCGGAACACCTTGACCCTGGATCAGCTCGCCGACCTGCACCCCGAGTGCCATGGCCGGCTGTTGGAGATCATGAGCGGTCTCGAAGCGCATTATCGGGACATGTGCGACATCGAATTCACCATCGAACGGGATGTCCTTTACATCCTCCAGACAAGGGCCGGGAAGCGGACCGCGGCCGCGGCGGTCAAAATGGCCGTCGCCATGGTCGGGGAGGGCCTCATCGACCGCGAAACGGCGGTATCACGAGTCGAGCCGGCCACGCTCGAGCAACTGCATCGCCCCCGCCTCGCCGACAAGGTCAAGGGCTCTCCACCTCTGGCCGTCGGAGTAGCCGCTTCTCCCGGAGCGGCCACCGGCGTCGTCGTGTTCACCGCCGACGACGCGGTATCGGAGGCGCGCAACGGCGTGGAGGTCATATTGGTGCGGCCCGAGACCACGCCGGATGACATCCATGGGATGGCGGCAGCCGTCGGGATCCTCACCAATCAGGGCGGCAAGACCTCCCATGCCGCAGTGGTGGCGAGGGGCATGGGCAAACCCGCAGTGACCGGCGCGGCCAAGCTCCAGGTCGATCCCGACGCGGGGATCGCCTCTACCGGGAGCGCCGATCTCCACCGCGGCGACGTCGTGACCATCGATGGCACGTCCGGCGCCGTCTATCCGGGTGAGGTCGAGTTGGTGCCCCCCGAGGTGCCGCCCGAGCTCGGCCAGCTCCTGGCGTGGGCCGACGACTTCCGCCGTCTCGGGGTGAGGGCTAACGCCGACCTCCCGGAAGATGCCGCCCTGGCCCGGGCTCGCGGCGCCGAGGGGATCGGCCTGGCCCGGACCGAGCACATGTTCATGGGCGAACGGCTGTCGATAGTACGCCGAATAATCCTGTCAGCTGACACCGATGAGCGGAATCGGGCCCTCGCCGATCTCGAGATCCAGCAGGTGGGCGACTTCGAGAGTCTCTTGGAAGCGATGGACGGCCTTCCGGTCGTGATCCGGCTCCTCGACCCGCCCCTCCATGAGTTCCTCCCCTCACGTCTCGATCTGGAGCATGAGATGCTGCGACGGGTCCGGGCCGGCCGGCCCATCGACGACCTGCAGGCGATGTCCGAGCATGTGGCGCGTTGGGAGGAGGACAATCCGATGCTCGGGCTACGCGGCGTCCGCCTTGGCCTGATGCTCACCGATCTCTACCGGATGCAGGCCCGTGCCGCCACCACGGCCCTCACCCGTCGCCTCCAGGCGGGCGCGAGTCCACACCTCGAGATCATGATCCCTTTGGTTGCTGCGGCCGAGGAGTTGATCCGGATGCGTGAGATGATCGAGGCGGAGATCGCAGAGGCCGCAGCCAAGTCCGGGGTCGAACTGGAGATCCCGATCGGGACGATGATCGAGCTGCCTCGCGCCGCGCTCACGGCAGGTGACATAGCTCGGGTGGCCGACTTCTTCTCATTCGGGACGAACGACCTCACTCAGATGACATACGGGTTGAGCCGTGACGATGCCGAAGGACTGTTCCTTCGGGATTACCTCGAGCAGGGGATCTTCAGCTCGGATCCGTTTCAGACCCTCGACCGTGCCGGGGTGGGCCGTCTGGTCTCAGTGGCCACGAGGGAGGGACGGGAGGCGAATCACAACCTGGTGGTCGGCCTCTGCGGCGAGCATGGAGGGGACCCTGATTCGATCTTCTTCGTCGAGGAACTCGGGCTCGACTATGTGTCCTGCAGCCCTCCCCGGGTCGAAGGAGCAAGGCTGGCGGCGGCACAGGCAGCGCTGGACTCGGTCCGCGAGGACGTCTGAGGCGGGCTCAACGCACTACTTCGACGAGGGCCGGCACACCTTCACCGGTGGTGGCGGTGGTCACCAGGACCGGGGTGCCCGAGCCGCCGAGACGCTCCAGCAAGGCGCGTTGCACCATGTCGACCCCGGGGCGGTCCCCCTTGTTGACCACGAAGACATCGGCGATCTCGACGACGCCCGCCTTGTCCGCCTGAATCTGATCTCCCCAGCCGGGAGCGAGCACCAGCACCACGGAGTCGGCGTGGTCCATCACCTCGAGCTCCGACTGGCCCACTCCGACCGTCTCCACCAGCACGAAGTCGAAACCGGCCCGGGCCAGGACGGCGATCGTCGGTGCCGCCGCCGCCGACAAGCCGCCGACGTGGCCCCTCGACGCCATCGACCGAACATATACCCCGGGGTCGTCGACATGGCCCTGCATCCGGATCCGATCTCCGAGCAGCGCCCCGCCGGTGATCGGGCTGGACGGGTCGACGGCGAGGACGGCGACGCTGTCCCCCCGTGCGCGGAACTCGGTGACCATGGCGTCGACCAGGGTGGACTTTCCCGCGCCCGGTGGCCCGGTGATCCCGATCCGACGTGCCGGGGGCGCCGAGTCGATGATTGATGCCACGATCTGATCGACACCCGGATCACCGGTTTCGATCAGGGTGACGAGTCGGGCCAGCGCACGTCTATCGCCACTTCGCACCCGCCCGGCGACATCGGAGCCATGCATCGTGGCGTCAGGTTAAGTGACGCACCTATCGGCTCAGAGGGGAGGGAGAGTGATCGCGTTTGGGTCGTCGAGCTCGTCCAGACCCGGGGCATCGGCGCTGGCGCGCACTTCGGTCACGCCCGGGACACGGTCCATGAGGATGCGCTCGATGCCTGCCTTGAGTGTCATCATCGAGAGGGGACAGCCTCCACATGCACCAACCATCTGTATGTCCACCCGGCCGCCCTCGGTTCCGAGCAGGATCAAGTCACCGCCATCGGCCTGGACCGCCGGGCGTATGTACTCGAGCGTCTCGCGCAGTCTCTCGATGTCGACAGGGCCTTCCTCGACCCTCGCGCTGCTCGCAATGGTCACTGGTGTTGTTTCTGGCATCGTCTTGAAGAACCTTCACCTGGTTGGGGTTGTTCCGGATTCTACCGACGCCAGAGGCTCAGGACTCGTCGGGCAGGCCCCAAGGAGCCGAGCGAACAGGCGGTATCGCCTGGAGGGTGCCGTCGACCCACAGGAAGGTCCATGCGCCCGCCGGGGCAGGGGGGAGGTCGAGCCCATCGACTGTCACCTGGAGGGGGACCTCCGACGAGATCCGCGTCTTCTCGCCCCCTACCACCAGCCCCACCGCCAATTGCCCGGGGAGGAATCCGTCCCCGGGCACCGGGGTGAGGCCTCCGTAATAGTGGGCCAGGATCTCGGGGTAGGTCGACCCCGACTCGGCCATGGCCTGTGCGCCGTATTGGGACATGCCGATCAGATGGCCCCATCCGGCGCCCTCGACGACGTAGTAGGGATCGATGCGGTCGTTCATCCCCAGCTGGTGCACCCGGACCTCGCGTCTGATGGTGTACTCGGGGCTCAACACCGTGTTGGGATACCGCATCCCATCAGGCCGCAGCGCGGGAAGACGCTCGGGGAACAGTGATGCCGCATCGTTGATTCGGGAGCGAAGGGACCAGGTGTCCATGGAGACTGTTCCCGTCTCGGAGACGATGTCGATCATCCATGGGCCTTCGCCGTCCTCGGTGGAGCGGTTGACGATCGACCGGACGTCACCGCCGGCGACATTCGCTTCACGGAGGAGCCGCTCCATCATGAACTCGGGGAGCTCCCACGACCAGCTCACGAAGGGGCTGTCCTCCCCCGGAGAGGGGACCCCAACGAGATACGGGGCAGGCTCCGACCCGGGCCAGATGTCCTCGATGTTCCTGGTGCGGAGACCGGTGGTGGAGGAATAGAAGGCACGGGCCGGCTCACCTTCGTGGATCAGGATCTCGCCGGAGGTGCGGGCCACGGCTGCCCGCCACCGATCGCCGTCCTCCCCGAGGACCGGCTCTACCCCGGCATACACCTGGCAGGCAGCGGTGGCGCAGATGTCGTAGCCGATCCGCTGCCCTGTCTCCGTCCGGCCGCCGGCCAGCGTCCATGCCAGATAGGTGCGCGCCGCGACAACCTGAGCCGCCAACGCCTCCTCGTCCCAGCTGAATGGGACCTCCCGGATCCCTTCCAGGTAGGCATCGAGGGAAGTCACCTCGACCACGCCCACACCGTCCCTCTCAGCCGTGATCCTGAAGGGGCCCCGATAACGACGCCCGTTCATCTCCAGGTAGCTGTCGGCGGGAACCGACACTTCGATGGTCGAGCCCTCCGGGCGGACTGCCGCCTGGCTCGTGCGGGAAGGCAGGACGACCAGGGCTGCGACGACGATGATTGCGAATGCGAGACTTGCGACTGGGGCGAACGAGGCCCGGAGCGCCATCACCCCCGCTCGATTCTCGCTCCCAGCGCCCGGAGCCTTTCCGGGAACTCTTCGTAGCCCCGATCGATGTGGCTCGCATCACCGACCTCGGTAGTGCCGTCGGCCCGAAGACCGGCCATGACGAGTGCCGCTCCGGCCCTGATGTCAGGTGCCAGCACCGGGCAGCCTGAAAGCTGCTCGACACCCCTGATCACGGCATGCTGCGCTTCGGTGGTGATGTCGGCGCCCATCCTGGCCAGCTCCCCGACATATCGGAACCGGGCGTCGTAGAGGTTCTCCGTGATCACCGAGGTCCCTACGGCGATCGAGAGAACAGCAACCATCTGCGGGTGCATGTCGGTGTGAAAGCCAGGAAAGGGGAGGGTGGCGAAGTCGACCGATGTCGGGCGCTCCGGGCCCCGCACCCGCAGCCACCCGTTCCCTTGCTCCACCTCACAGCCCGCCTCGGACAGCTTCCGCAGCTCCATCCGCAGGTGCTCCGGGGTACATCCCGTGACGGTCACATCTCCGCCTGTTATGGCGGCGGCGGCCGCATAGGTCCCCGCCTCGAGACGGTCGGGCACGACGTGGTGATCCGCGGGCGCCAGCTTCTCGACGCCATGCACCGTCACCAACGAGGTGCCACCCCCGGTGATGTCGGCGCCCATCTCGGTCAGCTGGGTGATCAAATCCTGGATCTCGGGCTCACGCGCCGCGTTGACGATCACGGTGTCACCCTCGGCCAGAACCCCGGCGAAGAGCATGTTCTCGGTGGCGCCCACCGATGGAAAGGGAAGCTCTACCTCGGTGCCCTTGAGACGCCTGTCGACGCGTCCAACCAGCTCGCCGTGCACCAGGTCGAAGTCGACACCCATGGCTTCGAGGCCGTTCAGGTGCATGTCGATCGGCCGCGCCCCGAGGTCGTCGCCACCCGGTAGGGCGACCCGCGCCTCGCCGCATCTCGCCAACAGCGGGCCGAGCACCACTATCGATGCCCGCATCTGGCGCACCAGCTCGATCGGCGCCTCGGGCAGAAGCTGATCGGGGACGATCAGCCACAACTCGTGATCGCCCTGCTCGACCTTGCAGCCGATGTGACCGAGGACCTCGCGCATGAGACTCACGTCGAGAATGGCGGGGACGTTGGTGAGACGATGCCTTCCCGGGGCCAGGAGAGCAGAGACCATCTCCTTGAGGACCGCGTTCTTGGCCCCCATCACGCCGACGGTGCCCTGGAGACGCGCTCCGCCCTCGACAACCAATTTGGACATCCAGGCGAATGTAGTTAGGTGTGGCCACAACCCCATGAAGGGTCGGTGGCAGCGCTCATGGCTACCCTGCCGCCGGAAATGAGAATCGCACTCGGCGCGGATCACGCCGGATACCCTCTCAAGGAGCAGCTATCCAAATGGCTCGCCGAGTCGGGCCACGCCGTGTACGACCTCGGGACTCACTCTGCCGAGCCCGTCGACTACCCGGACTTCGCCGCTGCTGTGGCCCAGGCGGTGCTCGACGGGCGGGCCGACCGGGGCATTCTCATCTGTGGCTCCGGGGCCGGCGCAGCGGTCGCCGCCAACAAGCTCCAGGGGATCAGGGCTTCCATCGCCCACGACACCTACACCGCCCATCAGATGGTGGAGCACGACGACGTGAATGTCCTCAGCCTCGGGGCGAGGGTCATAGGGGAGGCTCTGGCCCAGGAGCTGGTGACGACCTTCTTGGAGGCGAGGTTCTCCCGGGAGGAGCGTCACGTGAGACGTCTGGAGAAGATCAGGTCGATGGAAACCTGATCAACCTTCGATGGAGGTCTCGGCCACCTGCACCAACTGATCGAGGGCGTCGGTCGACAGCTCCCCCGTGATCCGGCCCAGGTTGGTGTTGTTGCCATCCAGAACCACGAACATCGGTGTCGCGCCCATCCCGTAATTCACCGCCACCGTCGTGATCTCATCGTCCATTATGACCGGTGGGGTCCATCCCTCCTCCTCGAGCCAGTCCTGGGGGGGCCAGTTGGGACGGAGCCGATCGGTACCGGTCACTACCGACACGAGCTCCACGGTGTCAGGCACATTCCCATCGTTTATCCAGTCCTGGATTACGGGCACTTCGGCCTGACAATGAGGGCACCAATGAGCCAGGAAGATCACGATCTTGGGGGTGCCGTCGGGCTCGATCGAGACCGGGTTCCCCTCCCAGTCGGCGCCTTCGACGGTGGGGGCGGTGAGGCCGACCGAGACATCCTCCTGCCCGGAGGCATAGAACGGCAGCGGGTCTCCGGTGACCGTCGGGTCGCCGAAACCGATGCTGTCGTCGACCGGGGCCTCACCGGCGATGGAGATGGCGAGCCAGACGATCAACCCCAGCCCAACTATCCCGCCGATGATCCACCACAGGGTGGAGTTGCTCTTGGCGTCTTTGGTCCCTGGCTTGGGTTTCCTGGTGGCGGTCATTCGGAGGCTTTCGTGTAGAAGGCGAGCAGGATCGTGATGAGGATAAACCCCACACCGGCCATAAAAGGGAGGTCCATGAAGCCAAACATCTCGATGCTGCGAGCCGAGCAAGGCACCGCCGGGTCGCATGAGCCGCCTTCGAGACGAGGGAAGAACTGCATGAGGTTGTGGTAGATGGAGATGGTGAGGCCGATCAGGGCGATGGGGATGGCATAGAACCTGACCACGGCCTCACGGCGAATGGCACCCACCAGGAGGATGACGGCCAGCGGGTACATGGCGATTCGCTGGAACCAGCAGAGGCGACAGGGGATGTAGTGGAACAGCTCCGAGTACATGAGGGAGCCGACTGTGCTGACTGCTGCGACCGCGAACGCCAGCCAGACCGCGTTCTTCCCGAGCAGAGCAGCGGCATCAGGGCCCCTGACCACCCGATAGACGCCGAGCCCGATCGCCCCGGCCAGGGCAACCAGGGTCAGGATGGCGAAGAGGTTGTTGAAGACGAGAATGGTCTGCGCTGACATTGTTCCCTGAGTGGCAGTCCCGACCGGATTCGAACCGGCGTTTCCGGCTTGAAAGGCCGGCGTCCTAGGCCTCTGGACGACGGGACCTCGAGTGAGCAGGTTACCTGTCGCCTGCGACCTACCCAGTACCTGACAGCTGCCCGATCGCCCGTTCCACCCGTTCCAGGGTCTTGTCACGTCCCAGCGCCGCCATTGACTCGAAGAGGGGAGGGCTGACCGACGAGCCGGTGATCGCCACGCGCAATGGCTGGAGGCCCTTGGCCGCCCCCAAGCCCATCTCCTCCAACATCCCCCGCAATGCGGTCTCGATGGTGCCGGCATCCCAGGGGTCGACTTTGGTCAGACGGTCGCGGGCCGAGGACAGGATCCCGGCTACCCCCTCTTTGGTCATCACCTTGTCCCAGGCCGCGGGGTCGTACTCGGCGAAGTCCTCGAAGAGGAAGACCACCTGATCACCTGCCTCAGGAAGGAGACGGGTTCGCTCCTGGACCAGGGCCGAGACGGTGTCGAACTTGGCCCATTCCTCCTCGTGGAGTTGGCGGCCCACCGCCCTCTCGACGTGGGGCCGGGCCGACCGGGTGAAATCGGAGGGCTCCATTGCCCTGATGTACTCGCCATTGAGCCAGGCCAGCTTGTCAGGGTCGAACACCGCCGGGTTCCGAGAGACGTCGACCAGATCGAAGACGGCGACGGCCTCATCCCTGGAGAAGATGGTCCGGTCCCCATCGATGGACCACCCCAGCAGAGACAGGTAGTTGAAGACGGCTTCGGGCAGATAACCCTCGTCGCGATACAGCGAGAGCGAGGTGGCCCCGTGTCTCTTGGACAGCTTCTTGCCGTCGGTGCCGAAGAGCAGGGGGAGATGGGCGTATTCGGGCTGAGAGGCCCCAAGGGCTCGGGTCAGGACGATGTGCTTTGGGGTCGAGGGCAGGAGGTCCTCTCCCCGGGCGACGTGGGTGATCCCGTAGTCGACGTCGTCGACAGTGGACGCCAGGTGATAGGTGGGAGTCCCATCGGTGCGCAGGATGACGAAGTCGTCGATGTCCCTCGCCTCGAAGCTGACCCTTCCCCGGACTAGGTCGTCGAACACCACCGCCTCCTCCTGGGGCACCGACAGTCGGATCGCCCCCTCGGTCACCGCGGTCGCCGGGCGTCTGATGTAATGAGCGGGATGGAGCTTCTCGGCCACGGCGCGCCGACGAAGGGCCTCCAGCTCGTCGGGCGTCCTGTTGTCGTAGTAGGCGACGCCCGACTCGACCAGCGATGATGCCACGTCCCGGTATCGCTCGTATCTGCTCGACTGCCGGTAATCGCCGTGTGGGCCACCGACCCCGACCCCTTCGTCCCAGTCGAGCCCGAGCCAGCGCAGCGAGTCGAGGATGTCTTCCTCGAACTCGACCGTGGAGCGCTCCCGGTCGGTGTCGTCGATCCGGAGGATGAAGCTCCCCCCGGTATGCCGTGCGTAGAGCCAGTTGAAGAGCGCCGCACGGGCAGTGCCCACATGGAGGTGCCCGGTGGGTGACGGCGCCACCCGCAGGCGGACGGTCATCTGGCCGCGACCACCCTGTTCTCGAGGACGCCGATCCCGTCGACCTCGACCTCCATAACGTCGCCCGGCTCGACCTTGCTCACGCCGGCGGGCGTCCCGGTGAGGAGGACGTCACCGGGGAGCAGGGTCATCACCTCGGTGACGAACTGGAACAGCTCGGCCACGCCAAAGACCATATCCGAGGTGAAGCCTGCCTGTCTCACCTCCCCGTTGACCCGGCAGATGACAGCCAGCTTCTCCAGAGGATCGAGCTCGGTCTCGATCGCCGGGCCCAGCGGGCAGAATGTGTCGAATCCCTTTCCCCGGGCCCATTGCCCGTCCTTTCTCTGCAGGTCCCGAGCCGTCACGTCGTTGGCCGCGGTATAGCCCAGGATGTAGGCAGAGGCGTCCTCGGCCCTGACATGGCGGGCCACCCTGCTCACGACCACGGCCAGCTCCGCCTCGTGCTGCACGTTCTCCGAGATCGCTGGATGGACCACATTGGCTTCGGGGCCGACCACCGAGGTCGCCGGTTTGAGGAAGATGATCGGCTCCTCCGGTGTGGCCACGTCCTGCTCGGCGGCATGGTCCTCGTAGTTACGGCCTACCGCCACGATCTTGGAGGGCAGGACAGGGGCGAGGATCTGAGCCGTCTCCCAGGGGACCACTGTCTCGGTCGGCTCCCAGGCGACGAAGGGCGAGCCTTTGTAGACGAGGACGCCTTCGGTGTCGGCGACACCGTAGGCGATGTCGTCGCCGGCCTTGATGCGAACGAGCTTCATGGGGGACCGGAAGCTAGCGGGCGCCGGCGCTCTGCCCACCGAGGGCGCGTTGCACGTCGTCTGGCTTCCTTACCAGGAGGTCACGGTCTACCTCGCCTGCCGCGGTCTGGCCGGGCCGCCCCTCATGTGGCACTGCAGCCATCCATCGCTCCCGGCGCTCGGTCACCAGATCGGGCGCCTCGTATCCGTATCCGGTGAGGACAAGTGCGACCTCGACGTCCTCGAGGACGGGTCCCCTGCCCAGGGCTCCGGCCCGGGCGATGGCAAGTGCGGCGATCACCGCCCTCAGGTTCGGGTCGTCGTCGGGCAGGTCTGCCATGTCGATTATCCGGAGACCCCACCCCCCATCCGGTGCGGGCGAGCCGAAACGACCGCCCCGTGGGACCTCGTCAGGCGTGGTGGGTATACCCGGTTTGATGTCCGGCCGCCACCGGCGAGCAGGAGGGGGCTGAGGGACCGGGCGCGGCCGCTCAGCCTCGGTCACTTCGATGTTGGGCTGCTGCCCCATCACCGGGCCATCGCTAGACGAAGGTCAGCCAGTGGCGGTACTGGGGAATCTTGGCCGAGACCAGATCCGAGAACAGGTCCTGCGCCTTGCGGGTGGTCGGCCCGGGCTCACCGATTCCGATGATCCTCCCGTCGATCTCCCGCACCGGGGTCACCTCGGCCGCGGTCCCGGTGAGGAAGACCTCGTCGGCGGTGTAGAGGCTGCCCCGGGCCAGGTCCGTCTGGACCACTTCGAACCCCTCGCCGGTCAACAACTCGAAGACGGTGTCTCGGGTGATCCCCTCGAGGATGCCGGATGACACCGGGGGCGTGTAGACGACTCCCCTGCTCACGGTGAACAAGTTCATCCCGCTGCCCTCAGAGACCAGACCCACGTCGTTGAGCATCAGCGCCTCGTCGTACCCCGCCCGGAGCGCCTCCTGCTTGGCCAGCACCGAGTTGAGGTACTGGCCCGACCCCTTGGCAGTGGGGATGAAGCTGGTGTGCGAGATCCGGCGCCAACTGGAGACCATCGTGGTGATCCCGTTCTGTACCCCTTGATCGCCCATATAACTGCCCAAGTAGAACGCCGCCATGTAGTTGTGTACCGGGCTTGCCTTGGGGTTGATGCCGAATGCGCCGGCGCCGTAGAAGACGAAGGGCCGGATGTAGGCGGACTCGAGATCGTTCACCCGGAGCAATTCGAGACAGACCTCGTCCATCTCCTCCGCGGTCTCCTTCATGGGGAGGCCGTAGGCGCGAGCCGAGGCGACGAGACGGACCATGTGGTCATGGAGACGGAATACGGCGGTTCCCTCGGGTGTCTTGTAGGCGCGAATGCCCTCGAAGACACCGGTCCCGTATTGGAGGGAATGTGACAGGAAGTGGACGGTGGCTTGGTCCCAATCGACGAACTCGCCATCGACCCATATCTTGTTGGCCGGTTCCATTCGTGAAGGCTAACTGCTGTTCGATCGATCGGAACCGTCGATTTCCCATCGGGCCCAGGCTTGGTTGAATCCCGATCATGGCTCTGAGCAAACCCGCCCGATCCATCACCATCGACTGGCTCCTCGATGGTGATCCGGCGATCAGATGGCAGGTGATGCGTGACCTCACCCGGACCCCCGTGTCGGGCTGGCGCACCGAACAGGAAAAGGTGGCTGTCGAGGGCTGGGGGGCGCGGTTGCTCGGGCATCAGGATGGTGAGGGCCGCTGGACGCCGAAGCTGTACGGCAGGAAGTGGATATCGACCACTTACTCGATGATGCTGCTGAGGGCGTTCGGTCTGCCACGTTCCGACCCCAGGGCCATCAGATCATGTCATCTGTTCGTCGAGGAGGGTCTGGGGATCCGCAAAGACCGAGATGCCTGCATCGCGGCAATGGTCCTGGCTCTCCTCTACTGGTTCGACGTGGACGATCGGCTGCGCCAGCCGGTCCTCGAGCACGTCTTGGCCCTGCAATTGGCCGACGGCGGCTGGAACTGCGACGAGGACTCGAGGCACGGCTCGTTCCACACCACCTGCACCGCCCTCGAGGCCATCCGCCAATGCGCAGTCACAAGCGCCCACCGCCGTGTGGAGGTGGAACGGGCCGAGGCGCTGGGCCAGGAGTTCTTCCTGCAGCACCGGTTGTTCCGCTCTCATCGCACCGGCGAAGTGGTCGACCAGCGTTACCTCCGCTTCTCGTTCCCACCACGCTGGCACTACGACGTCCTGCGTGGCCTCGACTACTTCTGGTCTGCCGGTGCCCTCCGTGACCACCGGCTCGCCGACGCCATCGAGGTGTTGGCCGGGAAGCGCCTAGCCGACGGCACCTGGGCCCTCCAGCAGCGCTGGCCGGGTGAGACATGGTTCGAGATGGAGACGGTCGGCGAGCCGAGCCGATGGAACACGCTCAGGGCCATGCGGGTGCTCGAAGGTTGGGAGGCCCAGAACTAGCCTCGCCTCCGATGGCCAGACTCACCGCCTCGCTCTTCGGGGCGGGTCTGATCCTTCGCAGGATCCGCGGCTCCGACGCCGGGTCCGGGACGGTGGGAGGCCTGGTCGGCCTTTTTCTCGCCTTGCTGGTCGGGGAAGCCTGGGGATGGCGTGGGCAGCTCGTCGCGGCGCTGATCGTGACCGCGCTCGCCTATTGGTCGGCGAGAGGGGTGGCAGCGACCGAAGGCGACGCCGGATGGATCGTCATCGACGAGGCAGCCGGGACCCTGGTGGCCACGATCGGGCTGCTGGGTTGGCCGGCGGTCATCGGATTCGGCCTGTTCCGCCTGGTGGACATCACCAAGCGGCCGTTTCCCGGGGTCTATCAGGCCGATTCGATGCCGGGAGCGGCCGGGATCGTCCTCGACGACGTGGTGGCCGGTCTCTGGGCGCTGGGGATGGCCCACGTGATCAAAGCCACCATCTTCTGAGATCGCGCCGCTTGGCGACCTGCCTATCGTCTGGCGAGGAGGTGCCCTCAAGCATGACCTGGAACCCAAAATCGATCGTGGTCGGAGTCGACGGTTCGGAGACGAGCGGTCGAGCGGCAGAGATCGCCGCCGAGATCGCCAGATCCCGGGAGGCCAAGCTGGTCCTCGTCACCGTCGTCCGGCCGCCGGAGGGCTGGTGGGGCATCGGGGGCGCTCCGCCCACTCCCGAGGCGCTGTCCGCTGCATTGGTGGAAGGGCAGCAGCAGGTCCTCAAGGAGAACGAGGAGCGTCTCGCACTGGACGGCGTGGACTACGAGACCGTTGAAGAGCTTGGTGACCCCACGTCGCGTCTCATCGCCGTCGCCGAGGAACGAGAAGCAGGTTTGATCGTGATCGGCAAGAGGGGTGCTGGGCTGGCGGAGCGAGTGATGCTGGGCAGCGTCGCCGACCGACTCTGCCACCACTCCCCGGTCCCGGTCATGGTCGTGCCCTGATCCCACCGGGCATCCGTGCCACGATCGCCATCCTCCCCGTCAAATCCTTTCGTCTGGGCAAGGGGCGCCTCGCCGCTCATCTCGACGCCGCAGATCGGTCCGAGTTGGGCAGGGCCCTGGCCGAGCGCACCGCTGGACTCACGGTGGAAGCAGGGCTCCTCCCTCTCTTGATCGCTGGCGATGTCGAGGTGGCCGAGTGGGCGCTTCTCCATGGGTTCCCGTCCATGCCGGATCCCGGGGGCGGCCTCGATGGCGCTGCTTCCGCGGGGACCTATTGGGCTGATGAGACCGGGAGTCATTGGATGGTGGTCCATTCCGATCTTCCCCTTCTCACCGCTTCCGACCTGCGCTTCCTGCACGCCGCCCTGATGCGACACGGATCGGTGCTCGCCCCTTCGGCAGACGGAGGGACATCGGCCATGGGAGGCCGTGGCCACTACATGTTCTCGTACGGTCCAGGCAGCTTCCGGCGTCATCTCGCCCGCTACCCCAACTCGGGAATCGTGGCCCGTCTCGGCCTGCTCCACGACGTCGACACCGTCGCCGATCTAATATCTGCCCGCAACCATCCCCGCGGGGCCTGGCTGGCCGGGATGATGTGACGATCGACTTCGACACTGGGGTCCTCGCACCGGATCCGGAGCGACGTCGCTTCGTCCTTGGCTGGCTGATGGACGCGCTCCGAGCGGTAGATCCTGAGCGTCTCACCGCGGAGGCGCTGGCCGACCGTCACAGCGGGCCGGCGACGGTCATAGCCATCGGCAAGGCAGCCCCGGCCATGGCCCGGGGTGCAGCCTCGGTCCTCGATGTGACCGGTGGGATATGCGTGTCCGGTCATCCCAACGGGGTACCGAAGACGATGAAATCGGTGGTGGGTGACCACCCGGTGCCGGGGAAACGGAGCCTCGCTGCCGGAGCTGCGGTACTCGATGCAGTGAAGGGCATTCCGCCCACCGTCGACCTCGTTGCCCTGGTCTCCGGTGGCGGGTCGGCGTTGTGCGAGTCGCCACGAGAAGGCGTCCCGGCCGACTTCCTTCGGCGGGTGAACGCCAGTCTCATCGCCTCCGGGGCCGACATCGAGGCTGTCAACTTGGTCCGCAGCCATCTCTCCACCGTGAAGGGCGGCGGGCTGGCGGCAGCGGCGGGCCGGCCCATCGACACCTACGTCATCTCCGACGTGGGAGCGGCCGGGGCGGAGGTGGTGGCGTCGGGACCGACGATCCCGGGTCGTCACGACCCCGATGCTGCGTTGCAGATCCTGAAGGAGGTGTCCATCGATGTCCCCGAGCAGGTGGCCGAAGCGATGCGAGCGCGGATCTCGAGCCTTCCGGCTCCGCGCGTCAGCATCCTCGCCGACGGTCGTACCGCCGCCCGGGCCATCGCCGATGCCGCCCCCGGGCCGGGCCGGATGGCACCCGCCTGGCTGAATGGGGACCTGAGCGCGTGTCTCCGACGGTTCCTCCGAGCCGCCGGGCCAGGGGTGACGGTGGGGACGGGTGAGGTGACGCTGCAGATCACCGGAAAGGGGGCGGGTGGCCGGAACACACATGCCGCCCTCCTCGCCGCCGGGGCCCTCCACCCGGGGGAGCTGTTCTGCGCCTTCGCCACCGACGGGATGGACGGCAGCTCCGATGCGGCGGGGGCGATCGTCGACGGGTCGACCCTCATGAGAGGGGGCGATCCGTCCGGGGCCATTCACGGCTGCGACTCCGCCGCATACCTGGCGGCGACCTCCGATCTGATCCGATGCGGCCCTACCGGGACCAACGTATCGGACCTGTGGATCCTGTGGCGGGGGTTGATGGCCCCGCCGTAGAGTGGCCCGCAGCAGCATGCAGAAGACACTCGTGATCACCGGTGGGACGGGCGGTCTGGGGACCGCCCTGGTGCGACGTCTGATCAACGACGACCACCGGCTGGCTATCACGTATCTCCTGCCCGACGAGGCGGAGCAGTTCGAGCAGGAGTTCGACCTCGACGAGGACCAGGTGCTCCTGGTCCGGGTGGACGCCACGAACGCCGAGGCGATCAACACCTTCATGAAGAGCGTGGCGGATCGCTGGGGGGCGATACACGGGCTCGTCGCCCTGGTCGGGGGATGGGCGGGAGGCCGGGATGTGGTCGAGACCGATGACGTCCGGTTCGAACGGATGCTCGACCTGAACCTTCGCTCCACATTCAACTCGGTCAGGGCCGTGCTCCCCTATCTCGTCGAGACCGGCTGGGGCCGCATCGTCACCGTCGGTAGCAGGGCCGCCGTCGACTACCCGACCGGCCAGGCCGCCTTCAACATCGCCAAGGCGGGCGTCGTGGCGCTGACCAGGTCGGTGGCCCAGGAGCTGGACGGGACCGGGGTGACGGCCAATGTGCTACTCCCGTCTGTCATCGACACCCCGGCGACGCGGAGATCGCTGCCATACGCCGACTACGTCGACTGGCCGACGCCCGAGGAGATCGCCGCCGTCGCCTACTTCCTCCTCAGCGACGACTCCGGCGTCATCAATGGCGCGGAGATACCGGTCTACGGTCGGGCTTGATCAGCTCCGGTAGATCTCGACCCATTCCCCATGGGGATGTGCCTGGCCCACCGTGCGCGGGCCGCTCCCGTCGTCCACGACGAGTTGAGCCCAATCATCCGATTTGTCGAGGGCGTCCATCGAGATGCGATGGACCGGCCGGTGGGCCCTCGCATCGGTGACTACTGCCTCGAGGTGGTCCCGCTGGGCCGGGCTGAACTGGCCCAGGGTGAACGAGCTCATGATTATGACCGGAACTCCAGGGACGAGCGCGTCGAGACACCCGGGCAGGGTGTCGGTCGCATCGCCTGCGACCACCTCGATGTCGAGGGTCGACACCAGCTCGAGGGCGGATCGAAGCCGCGCCCTTCGCTCGTGGTGCTCGGGCCAGATGAGGGCGTCCAGCCAGCGACGTGCACCCTCGTCGGAGGGGTCGATGGGGCTGAGGTCGAGACCGGTCCGCCCGACCACCTCGATCTCGTGGAGCGCCACGGGTGCTCCCCTCCATTCGGCTTCGAGGACGAGCCTCGCATCGGTGTGCCAGTGCACGACGTCATAGCGGTAGCCATAGTGGTCGATGGCCAGGTTGAGGCCGGCGCTGGCACCGATATCGACCAGATGGAACGAGTCGAAAGGCGCCATCAGCACCATGGGGAGCAAGGCAATGCAGCGCCGGCACTCGTTGGTCTGGGTGTACCGGGTATTGCCGATCTCGACGATGGCTTCCTCGTGCTCGAGCACGAAGCGCCGGAAGTGGGGACCGACCTCCTCAGGCGGATCCGCATCCATGGCCAGGGATGGATAGAAGCGGGAGAGGTCATCGTCGGCATCCTCCATGAGGAGGTACTGCACCGCAGCGAACAACAGATTGGGAGGGAGCTGATGCTCGATGCGGTTGATCACCCGCATCAGCTCCGCGTCTCCGGAGACGACGTCGACGAGAGTGGCGTACAACGGGGAGCCGTGGGCGTGTTTCCCCCAGTCCCGCATGTGTTGCGGGGTGACCGGCGAAGCCACTAGTGGATCTGGCGCCGATAGGAGGTGGCCAGGGCGTCGGCGTACTCGTTCCAGCGATATCCGCTGTGCGCCTTGATCCATTGGATCCGCGCCCCGGGCCGCTGTTTGGCGAGGGCGTAGGCCTCCTTGACCAGTTCTAGGTTGGCGATGGGGCCGGGGGACTTCTTGGTCCACCCTCTCGCCTCCCAGCCCTCAGCCCACTTGGTGACGATGTTCACCACGAGTTGCGAGTCGGTGTAGACGTCGATGCCGGAGGCGGGCGGGATCATGCGGAGACCCGCGATCAAGGCGGTGAGCTCCATCTTGTTGTTGGTCGTGTAGGGGTCTGAGCCCTGCTCTTCGCGGACGACCTCTCCCTCCACGACGTACACCGCTCCCCATCCCCCCGGGCCCGGATTGCCCTCCGCTGCGCCGTCGGTGAACACCCCGGTGTCAGGTCCATCCGTGAACGAGTCGAGGACCTCGGCCACGGTCAGATCCCTGGCCTTGGTCCTGCTGACCGGCGTCGATGCCCGCGCCGGTTCAGGAGCTGCACTGGTGGCGGCCGGCATCCGGCCGCCATCACGGCAATCGAGGCACTGACGTGGCACCCAACCCGGATAGCGATCGAGGACGTCCTGACGCATCTCGAATTCCCGGCCACAGGTCTGACAGGTGAACACGTCAGCAACCACCGAAATTGGGACGAGACGCGTATATGACACTTCTCCGTCTCAATTTGGTGAGACCCTGGTGAACACCGAGATGAACTGGGGCGATTTGAGCAAGTTGAACTCGTGGTGGGTCTCGATGAGCCCATGAGGTTCCATTATCCGGCGCACCTTGGCCGGGGAGAGCCAATGGCAATGCACCTCCCGGGCCCTCAACGGCGTTCGGTAGAGGATCATCGAGGTGGGGACGGCGTAGAGGCCCTGGATCGGCTCCGCCGGGTAGATGAACAATGCCCTTCCACCGGGTTTGAGCACCCTGGCTATCTCGGCTGCCGCCTCATCGAGGGGCGGGATGTGCTCGATGGCATGGACCGCGACCACTGCATCGAACTCGCGGTCGTCGAAGGCGAGATCCTCGGCCATCATGTGCAGCACCCGGCTCGACCCGGACACCTCGGGGGCGTTGGGGTTGGCGTCGATGCCGACGACGTCGACTCCCTTCTCGGCCAGCCGGGAGGTGAGATGACCCTGCCCGCAACCCACCTCCAGCACACGGTCCCCCGGCCGCAGCGGCAACAGCTTGTCGATCCGGCGCAGATGCGCCGGGTCCCACCGGTTGACCAGGGCGTAGCGACGTGAGTCGTAGTCCGTCATGGTGGGAGGCTAGGAGAGCCCTTCGAGATGGGCGGACACCGCGTAGTCGAGCAGGAGCGGTCCGTTTGCGGTGAGAGCGACGTGGGTGACCGAGGTGTTGGCCGGGGTGTAGAGCGACTCCGAGTGTGAGTCCTTGGTGTGGGTCAGCGAGGACACATAGGAGCGGATCGCCCCACCGTGGGCGACAATGAGCGTCGGCTCACCGCTCGCCGGGGGCAGGCCGTGCACAGTGGCCCTTATCCGCCTGGTCAACTCGCCCCAGCTCTCCCCGCTCTCCCCCCGCTTGAGGTCTACGCCGTCGCGGTAGATAGTGCCCATCAAATCTGGCCACCTCTCAAATATCTCATCGGAGGTGAGACCTTCCCACCGCCCCATGTCGAGCTCTTTTAGACCGTCGACCGAGACCACAGACTCGGAGGCGACGTAGCGGGCAGTGGAGAAGGCCCGGCCCAGAGGTGAGGTGTAGACGGTTGGGAAGAGGCCATACCAGTCGCGCAGGGCACGGGCCTGGCGATGACCGGTCTCGTCGAGGCCCCAGTCACCGTGGCCCTGCCAGCGGCCCTCGGTGTTGGCCCGGGTCTGC